>CAJWSN010000079.1 GCA_913046175.1 uncultured Opitutia bacterium | reverse complement strand
GGAAAACTGGGTGGTAACCTCAACATGTCCGGGGTTCAACTGGAGGATTTTTTCGTGAAACGGGAATCCAAGGACCGGTCGCCCATTGAGGGCAGGGCGAATATTGGCATGATTGTTTCAGCAACCGGGAAAGACCCGGATCGCCTGCTGGAGAGTGCTGATATTCAGCTTTCAGTTGTTGCCAGGGATGGAACCTGGCATTTCAAGAAACTGGAGAAAAAACTGGATGAAAAACTGGAGGCCAGCCGAAAACTTTCGGGCAACCTTGAGAAGGCAGGCGATGGCCTTGGTTTGCTCAGCGGCCCCATCCGGTTGATTAACCCAAAGCTTGGAGACTTGACGGAAGCCGTGGGAAAGGGTGGCAAGGTGGTCGCCGATGGGCTGGGTGCATTGACTTATTTTCTTCGGATTCCAGGCGCGAAGAGCAGCCTGACGCGGATACGCTATGATTCATTGGAGCTTGAGGCGCACCGGAATCCCGCTGGACACACGAAGTTGAAAAAGTTCATGGTCCGGGGCCCAATGATCCTGGTCGGTGGCACTGGAGGACTTGGGCCGAGGCCAACAGACCAGTTTATGGATGCACCCTTGAAACTGGATCTTAGCATTGGCACCCGTGGGCCTATTGCCCAGGTGTTTTCCACACTTAAACAGATTGACTCGGAGAACCAGTATGAGGATTTCATGCTGCTGAAGGCCAATCCCATCGAGGTTCGGGGAACACTAAGAAATCCGCACATGGAAAGCCTGTGGAGCATTATTTTCCCCAAGGGCGTTACCATTAACGGATCTCCAGGGAGGAATCCTTTGGGACAGGATGGATTGCCCGTTAATCCTTCCAATCCTTTGCGGGATGCAGTGGAGAAGGGGGCATCGCTCCTGCCATTGCCATTCTAGGCAAGCCAATTGCTTATTTGCCTCAAGTCGGTCAGGGCCAGATAAGGTTCCAGTGACAGGCATCGTGGCTCGTCTCCGCTCAGACGCAGGATGCTCGTGGGAGCAGGCGGATAAGGCAGGGGCCCTGCCCTTTGTGGATTCAGATGACGATGATCCGGTTTACGGTTGTCTTCAATCCACTATTAACAAAGGATTGCCATGAATTTGTCTGCCGAGTTTCCAAACCTGTTCATTGTTGGGGTTCCCAAGTCAGGGACGACCTCCATGCATGCCTATCTCGCACAACATCCTGAAGTGTTCATGTCGGACCTGAAGGAACCCTATTATTTTGCTGAGGATTTTGAGATTTCGTGGAGGGTTCGGGAGAGGGCTGCATACATGGGGCTTTTCTCGGGACGAAAACAGGAGGTATACTGTGGCGAGTCCTCACCGTTGTATATGTATTCGAGGAAAGCTGCGGAGATGATCTTTGACTTCAATCCGAATGCACGGATCCTGGTATTGTTCAGGAATCCAGTTGACATGCTTTATTCCCTGCACGGCCAGTTCCTTTACACGAATAATGAAGACATCTGGTCATTTGAAGAGGCCCTGGATGCACAGGCTGCCAGGATGCGGTCTGAAAAAATTCCCACGAGTTGCACGGAACCCCGGTTCCTGCAATATCTGGACATTGCCGACTACCCCCCCCAGTTAAAACGGTTCACAGATCGTTTTGGCAGTGAGAGGGTGAAGGTGATTCTTTTTGATGACCTGAAGAATGATCCCCTGAAAACCTACAGGGATGTCCTGGCGTTTCTTGGGCTTGACCTGAATTTTGAACCGGACCTCCAGGTTTTTAACCGGGCGAAAACCCTCCCGAATCTTCGCTTGAGATCATTTTTACAGAAGATTCCATTTGTAAAATCGCTGGCAGGGGCTCTCCTCGGGGAAAAGAGGATGAACTCAATGCGGGATCAAGTTGGAAAGTTGACCCAGGAGCAGCGCCCCGGGGAGGTTTCCATTGAATTACGGAGGAAGCTGAACCGGCATTTTTCTGGAATGGTGAAGAGTTTGGCGGACCAGATTTCACGCCCCCTTGACCACTGGCTTGCCTGAAAAACCCCATTATGTGTGATGTTTAGTCGCCTCGCCAAACCGGAATATCTCTTTCAACCGCGAATGTTGGTCAGGCGTCTGCTGGGACGCAGAAGGGGAGATAAACCGGAGTTTGATGATTGGAGACTGCCTTGGGGCCTTACCATTCGCATTCGTCCTGCGGAGGAGCATGGACGCATGCTGCAGACCCTTGGGGTTGTGGACTTGGAGGTATCTGAAACCTTGTGGCGGTTGTGCGAGCCAGGGGAAACCAATGTGGATGTGGGGGGGAATATCGGTTACATGACCTCACTTCTTAGTTGCAGGACTGCCAAAAAGGCAGGTGGACGACTATTGACCTTTGAGGCGCATCCGGGCGTCTTCGGGGAACTGACCCACAATATTGGTTGTTGGGCGAGTGTGTTTCCTGGACTGGACTTGAAGGCCGTTCATGCCGCAATCTCGGACCGTGAGGGCACGTTGAACTTGAAAATGCCCGAGGGGTTCAGGGAAAATAGGGGTCTTTCCCAAGTAGTGGATTCAGGCGATTCTGGAGGATTGCCGGATAATTGCCTTGAGGTGCAGGCCAAGACCCTGGACGGGGTTTTGGGCGCGGAGGATTCCATTGGCCTGCTCAAGGTGGATGTGGAGGGACACGAACTTCAAGTGCTAAATGGAGCAACAAACCTATTGGAGCAGGGGCGGGTCAGGGATTGTGTCTTTGAGGAGCACCGGGATTTCCCCACCCCAGTCACCGACTGCCTGCAAAGTCATGGTTACGAGGTGTTTCGTCTGCACCGGACGTTATGGGGTCCCGTCCTGCTTGATGGGGGGACACGTGTTGAAAGAAGCGCATGGTTGCCCACGAGTTTCCTGGCCACCCTGGACAGTTCCCGTGCCAAGGCACTTTTCAGACCCGGGGGATGGCAGGTCTTGAAGTCTCGTCGATTGCTGCAGAGGTCTTAACGTCTCCTGGGTGATTTGTCAGACCAGCTTGATCGTCTCCCTTGGCTTATTGGCTTGCCTGAGAACCCTTTGTTTTATCTAGCGCCCTCTGGCGAAAAGCATCACATAAAGCGTTTTCAGGCAGATTGAGAGATCCAGGCCAAACGAGAAATGCCTGATGTAATAAAGGTCGTACTTCAGTTTCTCCTCTGCATCGTCTTCGTTTTCACCGTAGGGGTAATTAACCTGTGCCCAACCCGTAATACCAGGTTTGACAGTGTGTCTGAAGTGGTAGAATGGGATGGATTTTTCGTATTGGTCCACACACTTGTCCCATTCTGCCCTTGGGCCTATCAGGCTCATTTCACCCTTGAGGACATTCCAGAGCTGGGGCAACTCATCCAGGCGTACCTTTCGGAGGAAAGCCCCCAGGCGGGTTATGCGGGAATCATTTCCCCGTGTGTAGATGTCCTCCTTTTCCGAGCCTTGGCGCATGGTTCGAAATTTCAACAAAACGAAGGGTTTTCGATGGTGTCCCACACGGGTTTGCCTGAAAAGTGCCGGACCCGGGCTTTCCCACCTGATCAAGATGGGGACAAAAAGTAGCACCGGCAAAAAGATCAGTAGGATCAAGGAGGAAAGGATGATATCTGAAAGTCTTTTTACGCGTTCGTAACTGGGACTGTTCAGGCGGAATCCTTTCTCGAAGGCCCAGGCGAGGGAAACGTGGCCGGTCGGGACCATTTTCCATTGGCGGGCAAAAAAGGTGTCAAGGGTTTGTACTGGGATTCTTGAAAAATGTACCGAGACGAGTTTTCGCAGGAGGTTCACAGGAATGTTCGAGGTGTCCTCCGCCAGCACTATGGATTCAACGGATGCGGGATCCTTGGCCAGCACTTCTTCAAGGTTTTCCTCCACCAGCGGCGAATCAGAATCATCAGGGAGAATATGAGGGTTGTTGCCAGATTCAGGGGCGATCTGAAAGAATCTAAGGGAATGAGGCCATTTGTTGTTCTTGAGCAGACGGTAAAAGTCTTGGGCAACAGGCCCCACGCCCAGGATGAAGAGGGATCTGGATTTTTGCACGTTACTGATGCGTGCACCAATCTGTCGTCTATAAATTAGGGAGACGAAGGGAAAGAGTATGAGTGTGAGGGATACATTCAGTCGTGCCGGGCTGAGTTCCGCGTTGAAGGACGAGGCCACGTAGATACAGAAACTTGCCACGAGAAAACTGAATGTGGAGACGATAATGTGCTCGCTCATAAACCTTAGGCTGATCAGGTCGGTGGATTTACTGTACCCCCCGATAAGGCTAAGTGGCACCAAGGTTGACAGGGCGATGATTACGATGACATTGCTGAAAAGATAATTGCTATAGGTCTCCGGGTAGCGCAAAATCAGCGAGCCGAGGTAGATCCCCAGAACGATGAACGTATCAAGCAGGATCATTGCAACCCGGACGGGTAGTGGGTCGCCTATTCGTCCATCCCCGGTGGCATTGGTATCAACACCACCGGCTGGAAACTCCACGTACTCCGTTTTGCTCTGCGGTTTCAAGGGGTAATCTCCAACTGGCAGAAGATTTGTTTTTGTTTACAGGCGGTGGATAGCCGGATAAATTCCTGTTTGATTTATAGAATGCTGGATTTGGGAGAATCCTCTCCGGAAAATGGAGAAGGGGCAGCACTTGCGCAAGAGGAAAGAGGTTTCACTTCCATTTGAAGAAGTCGGTTTTCATGGGTAGCCAAAGATTGAGAATTGGAATGATAAACCACTTTATGCCCCAAGTGGGGCGGAAGCATGGTGGTGTGGTTCAATTTGCTCACAACCTGGCAGATGGTTTGGTTAGAAGGGGTCATCAGGTGAATGTTTGGACCTACACCCTTGAACCCGAGGGCGCTCATTACACAACGAGTCTGCTTCCTGGAAGACGTTTTGTACAGAGTTGGCTTGGGTTGCGACTAACCCATGGTCTATTGGGGAACCTCTTCTTTTGTCTTCCCAGCTACAAGGATGTGGATGTTCTTTTGGCCCATGGAGACACGGCATTGCTTGGCTTGAAGAATCGTCGTGTCGTGAGAGTAATGCATGGCAGCGCACTTGGTGAGGCGTTTTCCGCGAGCAATCCATTGAGATTCCTGTCGCAGATTCTTATATACCTTCAAGAGCTGGGGTCTGCAATGCTCCAACCCTACACTGTTGGGGTCAGCCGCAATACCAGTCGCAGTAATCCATTTGTGCGCCGGTGGATTCATAATGGTATTGATACGGTGCGTTTTTGCCCGAAACCAGAGGTTCTCAGCCAATATCCATCCATTCTCTTTGTTGGCACATTAGGCGGGAGGAAACGCGGAAATTTTTTACTGGATGTCTTTCAACGTGAAATTCAACCACATTTTCCAGATGCAGTTCTTGAGATGGTGTCTGAAGAAGGTCCCCCCATTCATGGGGTTCGCTATCACACTGGCATTTCCGAGGAATTGTTGATTGGGCTTTATCAGCAAAGCTGGGTTTTTGCCTCACCAAGTCGTTACGAAGGTTTTGGCCTGCCTTATGTGGAGGCCATGGCTTGCGGAACCCCGGTATTGGCCACCCATAACCCGGGAAGTCGTGAGGTTACCCAAAATGGGAAATTTGGCATCCTTGCGCGGGACCATGAGTTTGGGTGCCGGTTACGTGGGTTGTTGAATGAAGAAAAACTAAGGACCCGACTTTTGGAGAAGGGACTTCACCGCGCGTCAGAACTTTCATTAGAGCGCATGCTTGACCAGTATGAAGCTTTGTTTCGTGAGATTGCGAAAAAAAACGGATGACCGAAATGGACGCAGGTCGGGGCCATCCTGAAGAGCTCAAAGGCATGAGCGAAATGAGCGGGGATCAAGCATTGGCTCAGCAGAGGGAGCCTTGGAGTTGGATGGAAGCATTTATCCTCGTCCAGTTTTTATCGCCGGCGATTTTAATGTTTCCGGGAACACAGGTGATCCGAATGCCGGTGCGCGTGTTGCCCTATTTTTTCAGCGTTCTGCGTGTATTAAAAAAGTGAAGTTGCGGATTACTTGTTAGTGAAGTTGCGGATTACTTGTAAAAGTATTATTATGCGTATTATTATGTTAAAATCAAACTTGG
>CAJWSN010000078.1 GCA_913046175.1 uncultured Opitutia bacterium | reverse complement strand
AAAAGCGATTACATCATGATGAACTTTGGATTCTGCATCCAGTCTATTGGCTGGAATCCGAGTGGCAGGACCAGCAATCGGTTAAGAATTCCCTGGTCCCCGTGAAAGAATAACAGAAATAGAATGGCTAGCACGGCCGGTGGGGTGATACCAGGCAATAACAGGCAGAATGTGAGAATGGGCTGTAGCTTAGGAACACAGTGACGAATAAAATGTGCGAGTAAAAAACCCAGGGGTATAATCAAGCCGATTGAGAAAAGGGTGAATTTTGCTGTATTCAAAAGAGCTTTTGCATAGAGCGGATCTTTAAGAATGAAGCGATAGTTCTCCATCCCGACAAAGTCACCGCGGCCCATCAGGGCATTACTGCGCAGACTCATGTCGATGCCCCACAAAAGTGGGATTGCCCAGAACAGGCAGAAGCAGACAAGAAATGGAGCAAGAAGGAGGACGCCGGAGAGAGGGTTGATACGAGGTAGTTGGGCGCCGGGACGCATTCTAACTCCGGGCAGATTTTATAATTTCCAAGCCCTTGACGGCTTTATTCACGATCCCTTGCATTAGCCATCAGTTTCTTTAGTTCCTTCAAGGCGGCGCGTGGGGTGATCACCTCGTACATCACGTTGGCAAAGGTATTTTCACGGATAGTAAAAACTGCATTGGGTCGCTTGGGGTGGGGTATCACTTCGGGGATTTCCCTGGAGAGCTCGACGAGAAGTTCGCCCATGGATTTTTTTCCGGTGAAGAAATCATGAGGCTTTAGGATTCTCTCATCCTTGAAGGCTGGCAGATAGGCTGGAAAACTGTTGCCGTCGAGGAAGCGTTTGGCATTGGCCTCCTTGTCCGTGATGACAAACTCCATGAAGTCGTAGCACCTGTTAACTGACTTGCTGGCCTTGTAAATAAGGAGTCCCTGTCCCGCGAAGGTGGAGGTTCGGGGGCCTGTCTTGCCATCCTCCTCCCATGCGGGCAGTGGCATGAAGCCCCATTCACCCTTCATGTGAGGGGCAAATTGCTGGATTAAGTCCAGCCCGTACCAGTCCGCACCCGGGACGCATAGAATTTCGCCGGAATCAACATCCCCGCTGAAGAAAACAGGATCAAATATGGTGCCGCGGTCGGGCATCAGGGCTATTTCCTTCTTGGAGAGACCCTGGATCCATTCCAAGGTCTCCACGGCTTTCTCGAAGTCAGGAAGAAAATCCCCTTTTCGGTTGTAAAGATCGGATCCACGCTGCCGGAGGACCACCTCAAAAAAGGAGGGATCCAAGGCCATGAAACGCTGACCTTCCTGTGCAAGACCGGCCCCGACCTGTTCAAAGTCATCCCATGTTTTCAGGTCTTCCGGCTTGATGTCATGCTGCTTGAAAAGGTCCTTGCGGTAATAAAGCATCATGGCGCTCAGGGACTGGGGAAGCCCATAAATCCTGTCTTTCCAGGTGAAGACGCTAAGGCGTTTTGGGTGGAGTTTCTTGTCCAGTCCCGATTTTTTAACCCGATCCGTCAGGTCAACAAACGGGGATTCCTTGTCACGAAGGAACGCACCGTAGAAAACCTCATCAAGCTGGACGATGTCTGGGCCGCCGGTGCGGGTCTTCATGGCAACCATGAGCTTGTCCGGCATTTCCGCGAAGCCATAGGCCGTGACATTGGCCTCGAAGTCCTTGTCGACCTGCTTTTGGTAAAGCTCGGCCATGCTTTCGTAGTAGGCCTTGTCCGTGTAGGAACTGATCCAAATCTCCAAAGGCTTGGCAACGAGCTGTTGGACGATTGAGATTACTAGCCAAAATGAGATAAAGAGTGGGGTTTTCATGGACAACCTTATGGGTTCTTCTCCTGAAATGAAAATAGCAGGCATCCAACTTTATGGGACATGACGACATGTCAAAGCGAAAAGCAGGATTTGTTGACGATTGGAGATTAACCATCGGGGTTTAATGAATGCCCGAAGATGGCGTCCCGAAGGTGGTGCCTTTCCCGGTGAATAATAAATGAGTCTTGCGCCGCGAAGGCGTATGGGAACAATCCCCGTCCCATGTTCTCAAGGGTCATCCATGCGGCCACAAACCTCTTCCCGCTGTGGTCGGTGTTGACCGCGGTTCTTGCCCTGGCTTGGCCGCAGTCATTTTCCTGGTTTGGCACAGATGCGATTCGTTGGGGGCTGGGGATTATCATGTTGGGCATGGGATTGACTTTGACCTGGGGCGATTTTGGACGGGTTTTTCGGCAACCGGCGCCTGTTTTTCTTGGGGTTGTACTGCAGTTTGTTGTGATGCCGGGACTGGGGTGGTGTATAGGCCGGATGCTGGGGCTTCCGCCTGAAATGGCGGCTGGGCTTATTCTTGTGGCGTGTTGTCCCGGCGGGACGGCATCCAATGTAGTGGTTTATCTTGCCCGTGCGAATGTGGCGCTTTCTGTCACGATGACAGCCTGTTCAACGATCCTTGCGGTGGGTTTGACACCCTACCTGACCGCCTTTCTCGCTGGAAAAATGGTTCCGGTTGATGCCTTTGCGCTTTTAAAGACAACCTTTGTCGTGGTGATCCTGCCGGTGTTGGCCGGGGCGTTCATCAACCAGTTTTTCAGGAAGGAGGCAAAGCAGGTGTCCGTGGTGTTCCCGCTGGTTTCCGTGGTATTCATCATCCTGATCGTTGGCTTCATCATGGCGGTGCAAAGGGAGAACATCCTCAACCACTGGAAGGTGATCCTTTCCTCCGTGCTTCTCCTGCATCTCGGCGGTTTTCTTCTTGGGTATTGGCTGCCGCGACTGCTGGGCCTGGATGAGGCAATGCGAAGAACGATCTCCGTGGAGGTTGGCATGCAGAATTCCGGGCTGGGTTCCGCATTGGCCACCAAGCACTTTGCGGCAACGCCCATGGTGGCCGTTCCTTCCGCTGTCAGCGCAGTGGTTCACTGCATTTTCGGGAGTATCCTGGCTGCATTCTGGCGTTCCCGCATACCTACCAGTGACTAGTCAGGTGGAAAAACTTTGTCAGGATTTCGGGATTGGTGCGTCTAACCATGCAGAAAGGATTAAAATCCATGGGCCTCGATGAGAATAATATCGTAAAAATCCTCCTGCGTGAACGCGTAAAGCTCTCTGCAGGAATCTGGGCGGTCGTGCGGGAGACCCATGCCACGGAGGAGATTTTTCAGGATGTCATCGTCAAGGCGCTTTCCAATCGCGAAAAAATCAACGACGAACGTCATCTGCTGGCTTGGGCACGTCGGACCGGTCGCAACACGGCCATTGATCATCTTCGGCGGCATCGTGACCGCTATGTGGTGCTGGAGGAGACAACGCTTGACCTGCTTCAGGAATCCTTTCGGGAACGCACCACGGATGAACTGGAGAACCGCATGGATGCCTTGCACCTGTGCCTGGAGAAGCTGCCAGTCAAGACGCGTGAGGTCCTTGACATGCGTTACGGAAAGGGAATGAAGGGAATCCAGGTTGCAGATATTCTTAATCGCACGGTCGATGCCATCTACCAAGTGTTATCAAGAGCGCAACACACTCTTCGTGACTGTATTGAGGGTCAGTTGAAAACCTTGGGAACCGGTCCTCAAACGGATCCCGTCAGTCAGGGGGGGGAATAAAGCGATGCATAAGGAAGAAGAGCTGGAAGTGCTTGAATTGATCGTCCGTTATCAGGACCACGCCCTGGATGAATCTGGAATTTCACGCCTGAACCGCTGGCTCAATGAGAGTGAACCTGCGCGCCTGCTTTTTCAGGAAACTTCCATGCAGGCACTTAAGGTCTTTGAAATGTATAATGGCGGGTATGCCGAACTTGCCTGCCCTGCGCAGACAGGCAAACCCTCGGGGCGTGACGGGAAGATTCTGGGTTTTCCGGTACGTGCCTGGGCTGCGGCTGCAGCCGTGTTGTTCATTGCGGGGCTGGCACTTTTCTGGAAACCCTATTCCCCGGTAGAGAATCCGTCTCCATTTTCTTTGTCGGTTTGTGTTGCGGAGACTCGTGGCGAGGTATTGCTCATCCGGCCCAACGGTTCTGATGTTCCCTTGAAAGACGACTTCCCCATGGCTGTTGGCAGTACAATTTCAACCGGTTCAACCGGAAGTCGCGCCGCCTTGTTCTATTCTGATGGCACCCGAGTGTGGCTGGGCCCGGCCACAGAACTTACCCTTGCTGGCAGGGATGGGAAGCTGATCCAGCTGGATCATGGGGTTTTGACTTCAAGGATTGCTCGGCAGGCTGAAGGAATGCCATTGCGGTTCCGTGCAGGTGGGTCAGAGGTGGAGGTCATCGGCACGGGGATTTCACTCGTTCGCAAGGTTGATGAGCCGCGGGTGCTTGTCCATCAGGGCAGGGTCAGGGTGACACGCTTGCTTGATGGAGTGAGCCAGGAGGTTTCCGGTGGTCAGCAACTGGTCGTGACCGGGAAGGGGCCCTTAAATGTGGAGGCTCTGCCTGTTGTACCAACGAAATTTCATGAGGATTTTGAGAAGGATGCCTCAGGATGGGATTCAGGAAAACGGATTTCATTACAGGAAGGGCAGGGGGCACACCTTCGGCTTGAGCCTGTCGATTACTCTGAACCGGAGTCCGGGAGGGAACCGAGGGCGACCCCTATCGCACTGGTGATGCAGAACGGAACTTTACTCCAGCATCATTTTTCCCGCCAGGAGGAGGCTGGTTTTCATGTCAGGGACCGTCAAACCGGACGTGAAATATTCCTGCCGCGCAATCGGGTCGACCTTTTCAGCGTTTATGGTGAATGGACGGATGGGAACGGGGTCTTTTCAGAGAAAGCCTATGGCGCCCGTGAACCAAGTGATCCGCAAATGCTCGACCTTGACAATGACGGACTCGACGACCGCCGGCAATCTGCGCCCGGGGAACCGGTCCTTTCCCGGACCTCTGACGGTATTGTGCGTGATTCCCGGGGTCGCGCATTTTCCAGTCAGGACGGTCAATGGAAGCCATGGCGGGAAATTTATCGTGCTCAGCTTGCGGATGCGCGAACCAGGAGTCTTGCCGGATGGGTTGCGTTGAACCGGAATTCAAGACTGGTTCTTCGTTATCGATCGGAAAAGGCATCTACTGCTTCTCTCCACATGGAATTATTCCATCCAGATACCCATAATTGGAACACATTTGAACGTGAACTCAAGTTGACAGGGGCTGAAGAATGGCAGACATTGGATATATCTTTGAACCATCCTGGATTTATCGCCATTTCGCTTGGGCTCGATGCTCCCAGCTCTGGACTTGAGATTGATGACGTGCGAATCAGAACCTTCCAAAAATAAAGACGGCTCATCAGCCGGATCTGGTTTTCTTGCGAACTGGAAGCTGAAGATTCGGTTTTTTGTCCTCCTGCCTGCTCTTGGGGCTCTGGTGGCCCCGTTGTGTGCAGTTGACATTGCAGACAAGAAGCTGGAGGAGGCTCTACGGGCATTGATTCCCGGCAACCCATCCGGAGAGCTTTCCGCATTGGATTTGGCAGGTGTGACTGAGCTGCAGGCTTACTCCTGGGGAATCAGCCAGCTTGGTGGCATGGAATACCTTTCGAGCCTCACCTATGCAGACCTCGGAGCAAACCAGAACATTTCTGACCTGTCTCCGCTTTCCGGATTGATACAACTGAAGGAGTTACGCCTTGCTGAAAATGCCATTGTCGACTTGAGCCCTCTTTCCACTCTTGTGAACCTGAAAAAGTTGTGGCTATACGATAACCTGGTAACGGACCTGTCCCCCCTTACAAGCCTGACAAAGTTGGAGGAGCTTATGATCTTTGGGAATCAAATAGAGGATATCACAGCCTCAAAGTCATGGCCCAGCCTCACCTCCTATTATCTCTACGAGAACAAGGACTGGAAACAACTGGATTGGTTTGGGTTTTTTTATGATCAAATAGCAGAGAGTGATATTGGGAATCCATATGGACCGCATTGGGTGCATCACGTGGAGCATGGATGGGTCTATTGGAATCTGGCGCAGGATCCTTATGATTTCACCGCCTTCTGGGTGTGGTCAGAAGACTTGGGATGGGCCTGGTTTCAGGAGGAGTATTATCCCTTTATTTGGAGCGCTAAAAAAGGCACTTGGATGTGGTATTACAAGGTAATTGGAGATTCTAGATGTCCTATTGTTGACACATGGTGGCAAACCGAAACTGGTG
>CAJWSN010000077.1 GCA_913046175.1 uncultured Opitutia bacterium | reverse complement strand
GACCCTACACTTCAGGAATTGGTCCATCGCTCCTTTTTCCTCAAGGATCTTGCCGGGCACGCCATCCTGGCAGGCAACCAGGTCGCGACCCCGTTCCACTTGGATGAAGCCTCCAGGGACTGTGGTTTGCAACTCAAGCCATATACGGCATCGGTGCAGGATTTCCAGGTTCTTGGTGGAGCAAAATTCCAGGCACTGAATGCAGGGCATGCCGGTGCAGGAATTCTCCTGGAGGTGCCGGATAATGTGGAATTGATAAAGCCCGTCTTCCTCATGCATTGGGAGGGGAGGGGGATGTCCTTCCCGCAGGTCAGGGTCAAGGTTGGCACCCATGCCAAACTCCAGTTGGTGGAGGTCTATCTTTCGTCTTCAGGGGATGAGGGGTTCAATATTGCCACAACGCAGGTTCAGGCAGGTGCCGGGAGTCATGTCTCCCGTATCGTGGTCCGCAACTGGAACCCGAAGACAACAGCGGTCCATATGGAGCACTTGTCCGCAGACCGGGATTCTTTTTTGCGTTCAATCAACCTGAATATAGGCGGTGGAACCTTGCGACAGGAGTCCGTGATTTCTGCGGAAGGGCAGGGTGCTGATGTGCGCCTTCACTCCCTGGCCATCGCCGGTAAGGACCAGGAATTCGATCAGCGCACCCTCCAGGCACACGAAGCTCCGGGCTGCCGGTCCGACCTGTTGTTCAAGAACGCGCTTCTGGCTGGGGGGCGCACGATTTTTTCAGGAATGATTCGTGTTGGCCCGGAGGCTCAGCACACCGATGCCTACCAGACCAACCGGAACCTCTTGATGGATTCTTCTGCCGAGGCCAATTCACTCCCTGGTCTTGAAATCCTTGCCAATGATGTCAAGTGCAGCCATGGAGCAACCTCCGGGCAGATTGATGATTCACAACTGTTCTATATGCGCAGTCGGGGAATCCCGGATGCCATGGCCAGGCAGCTGCTGATCTTTGGCTTTTTTGAGGAAATCATTGAAAAAATTCATTTGCCTGAACTGGAAAATCAGGTTCGGGAATGGATCAAGGATCGCTTTCAGGCGTAAAAGGCCTTTTATTTTTTTTATGCAACATGAGCAAACCACACTGACCCAGGACGTTGAGGCCACCCTGGTCCCGCAGGGCGATCAATGTACGCTGCCATCCGGCACCACGGTTACCGTTACGCATCGCCTCGGTGGCAACTTTACCGTGATGACCGCCAACGGCATGTTTCGGATTGCCCGTGAATTTGCGGAGGCCCTGGGGGAGTCACCGGATTTGGAAGGTGGAGATGACAACCGGGAGCCCCATGAAGGCCCGCCCGAGAAGGATGAAATCTGGAATCAATTGCGCAATGTCTTCGATCCTGAGATTCCCGTTAACATTGTTGATCTCGGGCTTGTTTATAATCTGGCAGTCGAGGAGGATGGGCCCGATTCCCATCATGTGAGGATGGATATGACCCTGACGGCCCCCGGATGCGGAATGGGACCGACGATTGCCGAGGATGCGAAATCCCGCATTCTCTCCGTGCCCGGTGTGGTTGAGGCCACAGTTGAGATTGTCTGGGATCCTCCCTGGACACAGGATCTCATTTCTGAGGAGGGCAAGATGCAACTTGGCCTGATTTAAATAAAGAAATTTTAAGATTGTCGGTGATCAGGCTTGAACAACTCCGGGCCTTCTGTTTTTTCAATGCGCCCTATGAGCAATGACCTGCCCAGGATTGGTATTGGGACGGACCACGCCGGCTTCGAATACAAGGAATTTCTCAGGGAAACCTTGAAGGCCATGGGATACACCGTGGAGGACTTTGGCACCTATTCCAGGGAGTCGGTGGACTATCCGGTATTCATCAAGCCGACTGCTCGTGCGGTGGCGGAAGGTTCGTGTGACCTTGGTATTGTCCTGGGTGGAAGTGGAAACGGGGAGGCAATGTCTGCCAACAAGGTGACGGGTATTCGTTGTGCCCTTTGCTGGGATGCGAATACAGGTCGCCTTGCCCGGCAGCATAATGATGCGAACATGATTTCCCTGGGGCAGAGACAGATTTCAAGGGAAACCGCCCTGGACACGGTGCTCGCCTGGTTGAATGCTGAGTTTGAGGGCGGACGGCATCAACACAGGATTGATTTGATTGAGACCGCCTGATAGAATCCCTTTTTTTATTTAAGCAATAAATCATGGCCAACACGGAAGAAAAGAAACCCGAAGACATCACCACTCTTATCCAGAAGAAATTCCTTGATGAACGGAAAATCTTTCTCTGGGGCGACGTGAGTGACAAGTCTGCCAAGGACATCACGGAAAAACTGCTCTATCTGGAGTGGACGCAACCGGGTGATGAAATCACTTTCTACATCAACACGCCCGGTGGTTCCATTACAGCCGGGATGGCGATCTTTGACACCATGAAGATGATCACTTCCCCCCTGACAGTCGTGGTTACCGGATTGGCGGCAAGCATGGGCTCCATCCTGCTGAGTGCGGCGCCCAAGGGCCAGCGTTTGCTGTACCCCCACTCACGTGTGATGATTCACCAGCCCCTGATTTCCGGCCGGATGGTGGCTCCTGCCGTTGACATCAACATCCAGGCTGAGGAAATGGAAAAGCTCCGCCAGGAGTTGAACCAGATTATTGCCGATGCCTCCGGCAAGCCACTTGAGCAGGTGGAAAAGGATACGGATCGTGACTTTTACCTCAATGCAAAGGAAGCCATTGAATACGGCTTGGCGGACCGGATTGTCGAGAAAGTCTGAGCCTTTGCGGACAAGCCTTGCGGTAACATTTCAAAACAAAAAAAGACCCTCCTTTGCGGGAGGGTCTTTTTTTGGGATTAAATTAAATCCAAATCCTGATCAGCTTGGTATATAAGTGGCTGCCTTCTCGATGGCACTGGTGAACAGGCAGGCACTGTCAATGCCTTCCTGATTTATTGCGGATTCAAGGGCATCACGAACCTTATCGAGCGCGCCAGGTGCGATGGAGGTCTGGACGGAGGCCCATTCCTCATTGGCTGCTTCAGGGGATGCATTAGGGTCACGCAATGTCCCGAAGACGACGCTAACCCCACTGGCTCCTGCGTTGAGGATGGCATCATATATGGCGGGGTAATGATCCCGGTGAACGAGGCAAAACAAACCCACCAGTTCAGTTAAATCCGTCAGGAGAGGGGTCTTCCCGCCACCCTTGGATTGACTGCTGCCTGCAGCAGGCAGATTGGAGCGCCAGTCCTTGCCGCCCTTAAGCTCGTCAAGCGCACCGATTATCTGGTCCAAGCTGGCTCCGGCGCCACCGGCACTAAAAGAGCTGGAGATATTGATCAGTCCACGATCGACCGGAGTCGTGTACATGAAACCCCTGCCGGGCTCGGTGATCTTGCCGGCACGGGCCATCTCGGTAAAGACCTTGTCTGTCTCCGCTTTTTCCACCACTGCAATAACGATCTCCTTCTCCGGTCCCTTGGTGAGACGAAGCAGGCGTATCTTGTCACGCACGCCGCCTCCTTCACCAAAGGTGATAGTCGGGCCGGAGGCTCCTGCCTTCAGGGCGGCGGCAGCCATGTCGTCCGCGGCGCCGATTTCAACGATGCAAATGATGGCATCCATCTCTGCGGCAAGGGTGTCCCCAATCGCTGAACCTCCATCTCCATTGGCTGACAGGATCGGGAAGGCTTCGGTATGGTGAATATCTCCTTTGCATGGCATGGAGAAGATCGCTCCGCTTCCGGCACGGTTAAGGTAACCGGCATCAACGGCACCCTGCATGACGTCGCCCAGTTTGGCACTGGGGACAAGGAGCTGAAAGAGTTCCTGTTCGGGTGCCGGGGGTGGGAACATCTTGCTAAAGAAACCTCCGCCTTCATTGAGGAGGGATCCACGCGAGGTGGACTGCAGGATATGGCGTGCACCATTCTTTCCGAGGCTTTGAACCACGGGCTCCCCGGTCAATTTGGGGAGGACGATGGAAACGAGTGAGTAGTCGGTTGTAGATTTAAATTCGCTCATTTTAGGCAGCCTCCGCTTGGGTTTGGGTTGCTTCTTCCTCTTCCTCCGCCTTCTTTGGTTTCTTCTTCACGATTAGACCCACGGTGAGGACGGTCAGGATGGGGCCGACTGATGCAAGGGAAAGAACACCGAAGCCGTCAATAGCTCCAGTCTTGGATCCAATACCCAGCCCCATGGCAAGGACAAGTGGAACCGTTATCGGCCCCGTGGTGACCCCCGCACTGTCCCAGCCAAAGTTTACAAAGTCCTCGCTGGAGAGAAAGGTCAGCACAAGCAGGAGGGCATAGGGGGGGAGTAGAAGGTACCAAAGATCCAGGTTGAATGCGATCTTGGCCACCCCGGTGCCAATTCCAAGGGAGACGCCGAGGGCAACGGCTTGCATGAGAAGGCTCTTTTTGAAGGCACCAACCGTAATTTTTTCAACTGTATTCCCAAGCGCGTTTAGCGCAGGTTCGGCAAGGGTTGCGCCGTAACCGAGTATTACGCCGAATAATATTGCCAGGCATTTCCCTGCGGTGCTGGAGGCAAACATTGGGTCAACAAAGCCTTCCGCGCCCCAAGGCATGATGCGCTCGAAGGTGGAGACCACATTCTGTCCAAGTTGTTCCCCCAGTGGTGTCAGTCCCAGCGCGATGCCCAGATTGAAAAGGCACATGCCGGTAACTGCACAAGCAATACCAACAAGCAGTTCGTCGAGGTACTTGGGTTTTTGGCGAAGGCCAACCATGAGGACGAGCAGCAGTATGGAACACAATGGAACGATGGCCCAGACAGCGCCTTCGATTGCACCGCGGTCCTGGTCAGGTCCGGAGAGCTTGCCGTCTCCCTTGCTGTAGTCGATGGATCCATCTTCTTTTATCGTGTAGAAGTCTTCACCTGGGTCTGGCTTGCCGTTGCCGTTCTTGTCTTCTTCCGGTTTGTAGGTGTCCGGGAAAAAGTTGAATCCATTGGTGAAGGATTTCTTTAAGTCAGTTTCTGGGTTCCAAGCTTCCTTGGGGGTCTTATAACCTTCAGAAACAACGTAAACCTTGGCATTGGCCACTTCAATTTTAACTTCGGTCTCACTGCCTTCAAGTTTTGTTTCATTAAGCATGGCATCATCAACCTTCCATTTCAGGGCATAACCTTCGGGCAGTTTCCCGTTTTCATTGAGGCTGGATTCCACTTTTTGCTTGTCTTCCGCTTTCATTGACCACGCCTGATCTTCCTCTGACACCCCTCCAGATGATGCCCGGCGTTCCTTGGCCACCGTATCTGCGTACTGCTTTAAGGATTCTTCGTAGTTCTTTCCGTAGTCCCCGGGCAGGTCCGGGTTGCCGGGGTTGTAGTATTTATCCCCATTGAAAAGCATGAGGGCATAGATCATGACAGCAAGGATCGGGAAAAGGGAGGCGAGGGTGACAACCCCAAAACCGGTGTTGCTTGAGCCGCCGGTTGAGACAATGCGACAGACACCAATACCCAATGCAAGAACAAGCGGGACGGTCACTGGTCCGGTTGTAACTGCACCACAGTCCCAAGCCAGGCCGAGAACGTGCTCAAGTTTTGGGTCAGTGAATTTAAAATAAAGGGTCAGGCTCGAAAGAATAATAACACCGCCGTAGATGAACGGCTTCAAGGACCAACCCTTATAAAACCGGAGGACCCCCAGTAACACGGCGACACCAACACCGGCCCCCACCATGTTCACCAGGTTCGCGGCTCCAGTATTAAGGATGGTCCAAAGCAGGGGTGCTGCATTGGGGTCAACGCTGGCGCCGGCTTGCCGAAGGACACCAATTGCCGGCTCTGCAAAGGTTGCGAATGCACCAAGCACGAAGCCGAATGCAAGACTGGTTGGAAGGCAGGGAATCCCCAGAATCTTTTTTCGGGGAAGTGTTGAGCCAAGCGTTTCTCCAAGTGGCATAAGTCCCAAACGTAAACCCTCCATGAAGAAGGCCAGACCGACGATGGTGATCGCAATGCCGACAGCGATCGTAATTGAATACACAATCGGCAGTCCCAACACGAGAACTTGGAAAACGATCAAATAGGCGAGGACGAACCAAACACAGGAAATCTGCTCTTTGATTTTATCCCACGCGAAGGGAAGGAGTATGCCCACCTGCTGTTTAAATGTCAGTTTTGGGCCTGCACCTGAATTTTGTTGTGGCATGTTACGAGTTTTCTTTCGGGTTTTTTTTTAAATTTTTGTTCCTGAGACTGGAATTTACTAACTCAACCCATTTTGGAAAAACAGTTCTTAACTTACTGGAAACTGTGTCCAAAGCTGAAGGCTGACAAGAGTTTTCTGGTGGTGGAACTATTGAAGCC
>CAJWSN010000076.1 GCA_913046175.1 uncultured Opitutia bacterium | reverse complement strand
TAATTATCCACGGCAACCCACCACTTGAGTCGGTTGTGGATCAATACGGATACCGGTCTTTTCAATACAGGCACTCAAGCCTTCTGCTGGCGATACAACCGTTGTTGGATGGAACCTTTACAATTCTTTCCCGTACTTGGCAGTTCGCGCGTTCAAGCTCCAGAACCTGGGGGTATCAAACCCCGGTCTTTGCTGGAGACCGTTGGTTTTTTGGGGCGCACAACGAGGATGTTAATGTTCTGGACGTTTTTGATTTTCAGGTTGCATCCAACCCGGTGCTTGTGGGTCGTCTGGAGATTCCGGAAGGAATCCATCCAGTGGCTGCAGGCAAAGCTTCCGAGGATGGGGCCGTGCTGTATTTTGTGGACCAAGGCCAAGGCTTTTACGCGGAACCCTTTATGGCGGATGCGATTTATCCCAGCAAGCCCAGTTCCACTCTCTACGCGGCCTGTTTCGATGGGCAGGCCCTGTATTTTCTTCCGGACTCCCTGCAGGGTTTGGCAGTCGAGCAGATTGCCTGGACGAAAAAGGATTTTTTCGCGACCCGGGAACCAAGGTACGCTTGGTTTGGCGATGGAAACACAATGGAACAAAGGTCAGTAGGGCAGACAGGTCGGTCGAATGTCTGGCGTTACAACCTTAATGAACAGGGGAAATTTGAGATTCTCGGTCAATGGTATTTCCCGGGTGCAAATGGCGAAACCCTACGGGTTGAGGGCAACAGGCTTTTTCAGCAGAATCAATATTTCCTGCAATGGACGAATGTGGATGAGACGGATGCGGTCCCCGAATGGACACAAATCCCCCAGGGAGTCTCCCACTCCATGAGTCTTCGCGATGCATTTTATTCATTGGGGGAAGGTTTTTGGTATCCGGTCGCTGGTTATGGCGTGGAATTATTACGGGTTCAGAAGTCCGATGGTGACCATTTGCCTGGCTTTACTGAATCTCAAGTCTTGAGCTCTGGGAACTGGGAGCGAATGGCCCCTTTGAACATTCAGCTCCTTGCAAGTGGATCCTCCCTGGGCCCTGCCATGGAGGATGGGACGGACTGGTCTTTCAAGGCCCCCCGGGTTTTTCTGGAGTCAGCTGCGGCAACAGCAATTGAAGGGTACGCCGGTGCATGGTATTCCTTGGAGGGGTATGGTTCCTATTACACAGAATACTATCCCTGGATCTATCACGATGATCTGGGCTGGCTTTATGTACATAATACGGGGAGCCTGGAAGGATTCTGGAGTTGGCGTGCCCATGGCGGTCAGGGCTGGCTTTGGACCTCCAAGGATCTTTACCCCTTCTGCTACAGCGCCAACACCGATTCGTGGCTCTTGTTTCATGAATTGTCAGACATCGGCCTCTGGCGTTACGACTACGGGTCACGTACCTGGTCCAAGGACTGAATCTCTGGATTTTCCTTGGCTTGCGGGGGAATTCTTGTAGCTCTTTTTCATGTCACAACAAAATGCGGCCTTGTCTGCGGTCGAGATTCTTATCATTGAGGATGAGCCGCTTCTAAGGAAGCGGTTAGCCGCTGCCTTGGAGGGCTACGGTGCGGAGGTGACGGTTGCCGAATCCTTGCAGGAGGCCCGGAACTGCCTGGAGTCCATGGATTTTGACTTTGCGATGCTGGATGTCCACCTGCCAGATGGAAATGGTCTGGAGCTGTTGCGCAGCGGGGTATTTGTCCCGGATACCGGTGTCGTTGTCATGACTGCGGAAGGAGGGGTGGAGACAGCTGTGGAAGCCATGCGCCTGGGTGCCGCAGACTATCTTGCCAAGCCTTTTGACCACGAGGAAATTCCGCTGATCCTTGGAGCCTGCCGCAAGGCTCGGCAGGCAGACCGGCTCGAGCAGCATCGCAGGAAGCTGGAGAAGGAATCGCGCAACTTTTTCTTTGGGGAGGGTCTTTCCGCATTGGAAAAGCACCTCGAGAAAATTCTGGATGCGGACAGTCGGCTTCTGGACCGTCCACCACCCATTCTTATTGAAGGGGAGACCGGGACAGGAAAAAGCACCCTGGCCCGCATGGTTCATGAAAACGGTCCGCGTGCCAGCGGCCCCTTTGTGGAACTAAACTGCTCAGCCCTCCCGGAGAATCTTGCCGAGAGTGAGTTGTTTGGCCACGAGCGGGGTGCCTTCACAGATGCACGAAGTGCACGAATGGGTCTTTTTGAGGCGGCTTCCGGCGGCACATTGTTCCTGGATGAAATTCCAAGCCTTTCCCCCGCCGTCCAGGCAAAGATTCTCACAGCCCTTGAAACATCCCGCATCCGCCGGGTGGGGGGCAACAAGGAGATTGATGTAACCCCCCGTCTTGTCACCGCAACCAACCTCAACCTGCAGGAGGCCATCCAGCAAGGAACATTTCGTCAGGATTTATACCATCGGCTGGACCTTTTGCGAATTTGCATTCCTCCCCTGCGGGAGCGTCCCGGGGATGTCCCTGCATTGGCAGATTTCCTCTTGAAGGGAATCCTTCGCCGCTATCGTGTGAGAAACCTTGCTGTTTCAGAAAAGGGTCGTGAGCGCCTGAAGAAATACCCATGGCCAGGAAATGTGCGTGAATTGGCTCACGAGCTAGAGCGCTCAGTTGTACTTGCAGAGGGTGGGGAACTGCATTTCCGCAACCTTCGGGAAAGCCATGAGCCATCCCTCCAGTCAGGCCAAACATCCGATGATTGGCTGAACGCAGGATGGAAGTTTCCTGATCCAGGGGAGGATGGCTTTCAAATTGAAGAAGCCATTAATCGACTGATTTTTAAGGCGTTGGATCAAGCTGGTGACAACGTCTCTGCCGCCGCGCGTCTTCTAGGTGTTCCTCGCGACTACGTTAGATACCGCCTAAAAAAGGACTGAACTTTTCTTTTACATGGGGAATATTCCCCAGTTTATTTGGTAAATATCTATAAATATTCTAATTTTAGTGCCTGCAGATTAATCAATCAGTCTGTCAATCAAACGAAGGAAAGCGCATATCTTAGCCGATTAAGGCCATACCCATTGGGGTTGGCATGGCTTTTGCACCTCTTTCGACCAGAATCCCTTTCAACACAAACCACCCAAATCAAGGAAATTCAAAATGAAATTGTTTAAATTATTGATGCTTGCCCTGGCAGCGGGCGGGTTTTCCATCATGGTTGTCCAAGGCCAGGATGCCCCGGCAGACGATGATAAAAAATCGATTCGCAAACCCGGTCGCCCCAGCCCCAAGAAGCCGGGTCGGCCTTCTTCCGGGAAACCTGATCGGCCCGAGGTGCCCGATCGTCCAGCCCTGCCGGATGAACTGAAGGAAAAGATGGAGGCCTACAAGAAGGAAAGCCAAAGTCTTCGTTCAGAACTCAAAGCTGCCATCGAAGCTCTTGAGAAACCAAGTCGTGAGCAAGTTCATGAAGCCTCAAAAGCTTTTCGTGAAGCAAACAAGGACAGGCTTGACGCACAAAAGGCATTGGTTGCTGAAATTCGGAAAGGAATTGAGGCAGCACGCCCAGAGCGCCCGAAAAAGCCTGAACTCTCCGATGAAGCCAAGGCGCTTCGGGAAAAGCACTCGAAACTGCTCAAGGGCATGTCCGAGAATAAAAAAAAGCTGCGTGAGGCACTGACCAAGGCAACCGAAGACGAACGCAAGGCACTGGTTGAAAAGTTTCGCGAGGAGCAATCAAAAATGGCGGATGAATTGAAGGCACTGCACAAGGAAATTCGGGAAAGCCTGGGATCACATGACAAACCCCGTGTTGGTGAAGGGGGAAGGAAGCCCCGGCCCAAGCCTGGCGTGACGTCGCGTCCAGGCAATCGTCGTCCCGGGTCTCGCTAATCCATTTCTTTCGCGCCGGTTTACCCCAAATCGAGAACGGCGGGCAACTTGCGTTGCCCGCCGTTTCTTTGTTTTCGTTGCACGCGCAATGATCTCGTTTGGGAAATAATACCCACAATCTTTGGCAATAATCCCCCGTCTTTGAAACCGTTCCTTCTGGGATGGATGGAAACAGGTGTAGGAAAGCACCTCTGTGACAGTTTTGGTGCGGGTTGAGTTGGCACTTTACCCGATTGAACATATTGGCACGGGATGTGCGTATGTAGTAATGATAATTTTCAACTCAAAACATTCATCCAAAAACCATGAAAATACTAAAAATCCTCCTCGCTGGCTTTGTGCTGGTGAGCATTACCGCGCTGGCTAATGCCCAGCGCGCAGAAAAGCTGGTAAGGCCGGAAAAGCCGACAAAGCCGGAATTACCGGATATCAAGATAGATAAAGAAATCTTTGGTTCCTGGCTTGACGATGATGGCTTCATCATTCCCGGCCCAAAAATCAGGAATTTTATTGATCAGGACAGGGATCGCATCGATGACCGCCTTCAGGCAGGTCCTGGCGCCCGTCCTGGAAAGCCTCGTCCTGAGGTTGAAAAGCCCGAGAAGCCCGAAACCGGAGGGCCTGACCCAAAGCCTATATTACCTACAAAGCCTGGTGAAGGTGGTGAAAAACCGGTAAGGCCAAAACCTGGCGAAGGCGGTGAAAAGCCCGGCAAGCCCGGTGAAGGTGGTGAAAAACCGGTAAGGCCAAAACCTGGCGAAGGCGGCGAAAAGCCCGGCAAGCCCGGTGAAGGCGGCGAAAAGCCCGGCAAGCCCGGCAAGCCCAAGCCTCCGAAGCCCGGGAAACCTGGCCGTGGTGATGGAGATTCCGGAGAAGTGGCCAAGCCAAAACCTGAACGCCCTGAGCGTCCCGCAAGACCTGAGCTCTCCGATGACCTGAAGGGTAAGCTGGAATCCTACAAGAAGGAAAATGATGAGCTTCGTGATGCCCTCAAGGCTGAGATCAAAGCGCTTAAAAACCCGACTCGTACAAAAATTCGTGAAATCACCAAGGCATTCCATGAAGAAAACAAGGCTCGCTTTGAAGGACAAAAAGACCTCTCCAAGGAAATTAAGGAAGGCTTGAAGGATGCTCGACCGGAGCGCCCGTCAAAGCCTGAGGTTCCGGAAGCCGTTCTCGAGTTGCGCGCCGCCCATGACGAAATCCTTAAGAGTGCTGCTGACAGCAAGCGCTCTCTTGTGTCTGCCCTAGCCAAAGCGTCCATCCAAGAGCGGAAAGCTCTGTTGGATAACTTCCGCGAAGAGCAGAAGACACTCCAGGATGAAATGAAGAACCTGCAACGCCAAATCCGGGAATCGATCGAGAAGCCCAAGGGTGGCAAGGATGGCGGGGTTCGCCCTAACCTGAGGCCCCCGCCACGTCCCAAACCAGGCGGAAAAACCGACGACCGTCGACCGACCGACCGGTAACACGGATTTACTGGAATTTTATTCCGGGGATTCAAACAGGGACGGGCATCCTTCGGGGATGCCCGTCCTTTTTATTGTTGGCGGTGGAGTAAATCGTTGAATGCTCAATGTTGTTTCAGTAAATCGCGGACTATAATTTCTGGGAATGTATTTGATCCACAAACTTTTACCGACTATTTCAGCCCTGATAATTTTGGTGGTTTTCGGGGCGCATGGTCAAACTGTGGACGAGGCCCTTGATGAATTAATTGAAGAAGAGCTCAAGGGTGAGCTCGGAGAGGATATCCTTAGTGATGGAGAACTTGCGGAAATTCTTGGAGAGGATTTCATGGCCGAGCTTTCGACAAAACCGGGATGGGATGTGGACCTTAAGGTCCGCACCGGTCTTGGTCATGGGGATAATG
Source organism: uncultured Opitutia bacterium (assembly GCA_913046175.1). Taxonomy (GTDB): domain Bacteria; phylum Verrucomicrobiota; class Verrucomicrobiia; order Opitutales; family JABJCN01; genus JABJCN01. The sequence continues at coordinate 665 of CAJWSN010000076.1, read as the reverse complement.
TGCTCTATGGCGCATTTGAGCAGGTGGAGTCAGGATATTTCTTCGGCGCATTGGACGGATTAATCTATCGCCTGCCTGAGCCCGGCCAGGCAAATGCCTACATCTATTTTTACGGTGAGCATCTATCTTATTTTGAGGATGTGGATGATGGGCGCCTCTACATCACGCAGGGTCAGGTTACCCAAGGATGGAAAGAGAACCGCAACATTGGCCTCATGGGCACGCATATTTTTTATGACCAGGTGTTTGATGCATCTGCGGACCTGGACACCCTGGACACCTTTGGTGTTAGCGCGCACCAATTTGAAGTTTCACCTCATGTTGAAGTTTACTTCAATGACGGGTCGGTTTTCAAATTGGAGGCCGTGTTTGGAGGCACCCGTTACGAAGACTCTTACGAGGACTCCAACAACTCGGGTGGTCGCCTCACTTTTCGCAGGGAATTCAGTGAAGTTTCGAGCCTTGAGGCGATTTACACGAACGATCATCGTAACTATCGTGAGAAATCTCCACGTGATGCTGATGGCTACGCGATGGACGGATTGCTTCAATTCAGGATTCAGCAAGGTGCCCTGAACTGGCGCCGGAACGCGAGCAGCCCGACCGGGTGGAACTTTTTGTCTTCTGCCAAATATCTTTTACAGGAGGACAACGGGTCTGGATAT
>CAJWSN010000075.1 GCA_913046175.1 uncultured Opitutia bacterium | reverse complement strand
TGTTGCCAAGGGCCAGGCCGTCAACAGTGAGGGAGTGACCAACAAGGCAGTCTGGGGCAAGCGGGCCAAGTGGGTGGACTATTGGGGGACCATAGGTGCCAAAACCGTCGGCATCGGCATCTTTGATCATCCAGGAAACCCCCGCCACCCGACCTGGTGGCACGCACGTGATTACGGACTGATTGCTGCCAACCCCTTCGGTGTCCACAATTTTGAACGCAAGCCCAAGGGTACCGGCGACCTTGTAATCAAGTCCGGAAAAAAGGTGCGTTTCCGCTACCGCTTCCTGTTTCACGAGGGAGACGTCAAAGACGCGGGGATCGCCGAGAGTTACAAGACTTGGGCAAAGTAGGATGCCGGGGAAGGGTCCGCCTCAACCCTTCACATCGTAACAGTAGATAATCTCCTGGTCGCGAAGGTAAAGGCGCCCATTGGAGATGACAGGGTGGGTCCATACCTTGCCCGCCGGCTTGCGCTGTGAAGTCTGGGGATCAAGCTTGAAACGCCCCCTTTCCTTCCATCCCCTGGATGATGCATCAATGAGCACCACCGTTCCTGTACTCTCCTCAATGAGATAGAATTTCTTGTCAGCACAGGCAATCGCACCCTTGGTCAAGGCCTTCTTCTCGTTCCAGACCAATTCCCCGCTCTTGAAGTCCTGGCACATCCAGCCACCTCCGTCGGAGTAGCCGAAAAGGTGCTCACCATACTTGATCACGCCACCATGGTGGTTCTTCATGATCTTGTTGACATAGATTTCATCCGGTTCGGCCCCACCAAGCTTGACCAGCTTGCATCCAACCCCGTATCCGGAACTTATATAAACATGTCCATCTGAATATATTGGGGTTGGGATGACCGCAACACGACCCGTCCAGGGTGTGCGCCAAAGCAGTTTCCCATCAGAGGCACGCACCCCTGAAAGCGCCTTCTGCGTAAGGTTTACATACTGGCGGATTCCTTCATGCTCAACAGGGAGGATGGAGGAATACTGGGCGCCATCAGGAAATGCTTCACTGGTCCATGCGGTCTTGCCGGTACCCTTGTCCAATGCCACCATCAGGCCTTTCTTTCCACCGGGTGTGCAGACAACCAGGTCCCCATCGACCAGGACAGACTCGCAATATCCCCAATTAGGCACCTTGCCGCTAAAATCCTTGACCAGGTCACGCTTCCAGACAACGGAACCGTCAGAGGTTTTTGCGCAGACAAGATCCCCCTTCGCTGCGAGAACATATACAAGTTCACCATCCACGGTCGGGGTACCTCGCGGCCCGTCACCCCACTTGTTCTCGAAATGGCCGCCGAGCGGGGTTGACCAAAGTTTCTTGCCCGAGTCTGCGGCAAAAGCCAGGAGATGGGACTTTCCATCAAAAAGCCCCATCGTGAACAACCTCCCACCCACCACGGAGAAACCCGAATAGCCAAGGCCCCCTTCCCGGCTCAACCATAACCGGCGCGGCCCATCTTTCGGCCAGGACTGAAGGAGGCCGGTCTCGGAGGAAATGTCAGCCCGTTCTGACCCTCGCCACTGGGGCCAATCCTCGCCGTTGGATTCTATTGCCGTTCCGAGGAAAGACCAGGCCGCCATGACAGGGACCCATGCTTTTGTGTGTTTCTTCATTTTGTAAGTGTTTTCAGGAAACTTAAGGAATTGTTGTCAAATCGAAATTTGACCTTTTCAAAAGCAGGCAATTTCGCAATATGAATCGCCCTTTTATATTATTGTAAATAGCCATGAACCCGGAAGTTATGAACTACATGGTCGGACAGGAGTCCGCCCAAGACGTTAATTTTACGTTTATTGAGGCAATAGCCAAGGCCCTTGATGACACCCTCCAAAAAATAGAAGAATGGAGGGGAAAGGCGGAAAAGGAGGACTTTGACTTCGTGGAAAGCAGCATGCAGGCCATTCAGGGCACTGCCCTTGCAGTGGTCTATGGGATTGTTGACTTCGGTGCAGTCAACTTCGCGGATGCCTGTGAGACCGGCACCATTGCCTTCGAGCACGAGGAAAAGGACGATGATGGCAATGTCACCTCCCAGGAAGGCCCCTATTTCAAGGAGCACAAGGAACCAGAACCTGGAAATCGACTTCTTGTGAACCTCAGAAGCCTGTCTGATCTCCTTGGTGAGCAGCAAAAGGCTCATGATGAACGAGGCATGGAGTGGGGGTCACCCCATGGATGCCCCGAGGACGGCCGAAATTCATTTGATCAGCGAGCAAGGCTCATCCAGATGCTGGACAAGATTGTCCGGAAGATAGATGCCAACCGGGGTTACCCTGCCTGACCATCGAGCTTACGAATCCTCTTGAAACGAAAGAACCCGCGCTTTGCAGCGCGGGTTCCTCGAACAGGGTATGACTTTGGTTTAGGTCGGTTTAGGTGTAGACTGGCCCAATGCCAAAGGCTTCAATAATTGCGATGATTCATGGAAGCTTGGAGAACATGACAATGGACCTAGACGTCTATAGTAGATTTAGCGGGACACATTCATTCGTTACGAAAAACTTTTCAAAAAGAAGTGAAAAACTCATTGCGCCTGTGCGATGCCCACACCACGATTCCTGTTCAATTTCAAACGCATGCAGACAAATCTGATCCATGAAAAAAACATACGTATTTCAAGTCATCCTGGCCCTTTGCATAGGCTCCGCACATGCCGCACTGGATCTCGAACCTGAAGAACTCGAGTCAATCCAGGAAATTGGCTTCGAACTCGAGGAACAAATTGAGGAGCTGGAGTTCGAGAAGGATGACCTGTCCGTGGAGATCAAAGTCCTCAGGGAGGAAGGGGAACTTGAAGTAATCGGGTTTATTGAAGCGAATATCGAACAAATCGACAAGGATATGGCTCTGATTGAGAACCTGCTTAAAACACACAGGGCCTGGAAGGAATCCGCTGATGGAAATGATGAGGAACTCTTTGAGTTGAAATCCCGCGCCTTTGAACATGCCCATGTAAACCTCGACCTCATGCGGGAATTGAACGAACTCGAAAAGGATGCCAGGCAAATCAGGCATGAAATCAGGATTCACAATGAGGAAGGACTTGAAAATGAAGCCCGAAGAAACGAACGGATACTCAAGAGGGTTGAACTCAACATAGTGGCACAAAAGGACCTCGTGTCAGACTGGACAAAAATCAAGCCCGTCTTGGATGCTGGAAACCATGAGGATGCTGAACAGATGCAAACTGCATTTGATCAGAAGCGTCATGAAATGGGATTCAAGCGGGAATTGATGCAAATCCAACGGCATATTGAGGAAATCGAGGAAAGGGAGGTGGAACTGCGCAGGGAAAAAGAGCAACTGATGGTGGAAAAAGACATGCTTCGAATGACCATGGCATCACGGGAGAAAATCCACAACCTGTGGAAACAGATGATCAAGGCGCAACAGGACGGTGATGATTTCAGGGCGGAGGAACTGGAGGAAAAAATCGATGGTCTGAATGAAAAGATTGAACTCCAGCACGAACTCAAGGATCTCCAGGCCGAACTCCGCGAGGTCATGGAGGGAGGAAATTCAACAGAGGTCGGGGAATTGAAGGCTGCCATACAAGAGTTGCAGCAGGAACTTAAACAATTCTAGCCTTCTTTCCGATTCGAGATTGCAACAAAAAAAAAGAAAACTACTGCATCGGTTTCAGTATGAAAAAGGCAGGACAGGCCCTCGTGCTTCTGGCATCGATTCTGGCATTGAAACTGCCATGGTTCGCCCTGCAGGTTGCGGCATGGATAGGCATGTTTGCAAGTTACACCCATTTGACCTCGTCCTGGCAAGATGGTCTGGAAATGACCTTTGACCGCGAGTATCGCTGCAAAATCTGCAAGTCACTGGATATTGTCCACAAGGATGCCACGGGTGGACAGATGCTTTCGCAGGAAATGGAAGTCAAATTGTTGGTGCCTGGTAAATCAGTCATCCTGACCAACAACAATGCCCGGGCCGCAGGAGTCCCGTCTGCCTTTGAAAAACGGACAACCCGGCGGCGCCCTCCGCCGACTCCACCCCCCATCTTCATCAGCCTTAGCTGATTAAATACCAGGTCTTTTCGTCCAGGAAGGAATTCCTCCATGTATTGGTGGAGTAAGTCCTTGGCTTGATGGGGCAGGCCATGACTGCGCTGCATCACGCAGGTGTTGATGCAAAAAACATAACCACTTCATTCTTTTAATCCAATCCAACAAATGAAAACAAGAAACAAACTTTCACTCCTTTTAGTCCTCTGCGCATTGGTCGCAAACCAAGCCAACGCCCACTGGACCTCCAAGCGACCGGATGGTCACGCACCCATTGCTGTCATGGCTGAGCACAAACACGCCAAGGGCGAATGGATGGCCGCCTACCGCTTCATGCAAATGGACATGGACGGAATCCAGGCCGCCGGTTACTCCATGCTCCCCACGGACATGTCAATGGACATGCACATGCTCGGAGCCATGTACGCCCCGACAGACAAATGGACCTGGATGCTCATGGCCAACCACATTGAAAACCAGATGGACATGGAAATGACCATGATGGGAATGACAACGTCAATGACCATGCAGTCCGAGGGTTGGGGCGACCTCTCCCTGTCAGGTATCTTTGACCTGAAAGCCTGGGGCGAGGAGGCGCTGATAGGGTCTATCGGCCTTGGAATGCCCACCGGTTCCATCGATGAAAAAAAATCAGATGGCACCCATCAACCCTATGGGATGCAACTCGGTTCCGGCACCTGGGATATACAACCGGGCATAACCTACCTGGGACAGACCGAGGACTATTCCTGGGGTGCCCAAGCCTCTGCACTTCTACGCACCGGTGAAAACGACAACGGCTACACCCTGGGGAACCGACTCGCCATTACCGGATGGTTCGCTCGAAAATTCAACGACAACCTGAGTGCATCCATTCGCCTCACCGGGCAACGCGTGAGCCGTATTGATGGCTCTGACCCCAATATCACTGTCACCAGCATGATGAAGACGGTTTCCCCCGGAGTGGAGACCAGCAACTCAGGTGGGGATACCCTCTCCGGTTCTGTCGGCATTAATTACCTGTTTGAAAACGGTCACCGTATAGCCGCTGAATATCAGGTTCCCCTCGACCAGGACCTCGACGGCATCCAGATGGAACGCAACCGTACCGCAACCATCGGATGGCAGTATGCCTGGTAGGTAAACCCTTGTTTTTTATTGGAATTAATGGGGGCTCCGTCTCCGGGTCTTGAGGAATCCCGGGGGCGGAGCCCTCTTTGATCCCAACACCCTCAATTTTCATTGCAAACCATCCACACAACACAGAGAACACAGACCATGCATTTCTCCAAGCTGGCCAAATTCTTCATTGCCAATTCCAAACGATTTCCCCTTAACTGCCCACCCCATGGCTGAGGCAATCAAACTAGATGGTACGCACACGGCGCTCGCCACGCCCATGGCCAACAAGGATGTCGACTACGCCGGCCTTGAGAAACTGATTCAGACACAGATCGAGGCAGGAATAGAGGGGGTCCTTGCCGTGGGCACCACCGGCGAGTCACCCACCCTGTCGCACTCGGAGCACTGCGAGGTTGTTCGCAAGACAGTGGAGTTCGCAGGCGGCCAGTCACTCGTCATTGCAGGCTCGGGGTCCAACTCCACGCGTGAGGCTGAGCGACTGTCCAGGGAGGCCCAGGACTCCGGCGCCGATGCCCTCCTCCTGGTTGCCCCCTATTATAACAAGCCCACCCAGGATGGCCTCCTGCAGCATTTCTCAAGAATCGCCGGCGCAGTCGAGCGTCCGATCATCCTATACTCCATTCCCGGCCGATGCGGGATCGAGATTGGTGTCGACACTGTCGCACGTCTCTATGAGTCATTTCCACACGTGTGCGCAATCAAGGAGGCAGGAGGTTCCTGCGAGCGGGTCTCAAGGTTGCGCCAGAAGCTCGGCCCCGAATACACCATCCTGAGTGGCGACGACAGCCTGACCCTGCCCTTCATGAGCGTCGGTGCACGCGGCGTCATCAGCGTTGCCTCCAACGTCATACCAACTGAAGTAAAGAAAATTGTCGACCTCGCCAACGAGAATGATTTTCGTTCTGCAAACGCCCTGCACGAACGTTTCTACCCACTGTTCACAACGCTTTTCATCGAAAGCAACCCGGGGCCCGTGAAAGCCGTCCTGCAAGCAATGGGAACCATTGCATCCGACACCGTCCGTCTTCCTCTGGCACCACTTTCCGAAAGTAGCCGTGAGCCCCTCCTGGCCGTTACCCGTAAATTGGGCATTACCCCTTAATCATCATGTCGCTGAAAATCGCCATCATTGGATCCAGGGGCCGCATGGGCAAAGCTCTTTTGACCTCTGCGGAAAAACTCGGCGTCCAGGTTGCAGGGGCCATTGACCAGGGTGAAGACCAAGGGCCTGTCATCGAGGCCTGCGATGTTGTCATCGACTTTAGTTTCCACGATGCAACATCCGGCATTGTCCAACTCGCCGCACAAAACAACAAGCCCGTGGTCATCGGCACCACCGGCCACTCCGC
>CAJWSN010000074.1 GCA_913046175.1 uncultured Opitutia bacterium | reverse complement strand
GGAGGTGTTGCTGAAGCCCGGGCTGGTACAGGAGATGGAGTCGGACAGCGGGGCGCGGGTCTATTCCATCGTCAAGCCCCGCAAGCCGGAGGCAGCCGTTTTGCTGTTGGGCAAGAAGGAACGTCTTCGCAATCCCAAGGCCTGGGCAAAATTGATCAGCGCGCTGGAGGAACTGGAAGGGGAGAGGATTCCCCACCGTCGCAGTATTAAAAAGGCGCAAGTGCAGTTAAACTACACCTGGTCGGAGTGAGCCGGCTCACTTGAGGAAAATTCCATCGAGCTGCAGCAGCTCTCCACTCCCCTCGTTCCTGAATCCTGGTTCCGTCCAGACCAACCTGAAACCCTTGCCGAGGAGCTCATTGTAAAGCTCATGAAAAAGGGCCTCCCCCTCGTAAAGGGGCTTGAGGGACATTTCCATCTGGATGCCGAGAATCCGATCCAGGCATCCGCCCGCCCCGGCGAGGATTTTTTTCTCAAAGCCCTGCACATCCATCTTGAGGAATACGCGATTGTCGGGGTTGCAGTACTGGTCAAAGACTGTGTCCAGTCTGGAAACGGAAATTTCCTCCTTTCCAATGACCCTGGAGTCAGGGAGCGCATCCGTGTGTGCTGGCAGGATGTCGAGGAGTGAACTGCTTTCGGGGGATCCGGACACATGCAGTGTCGCGGTCTCGTCAACATCTCCAAGGGCCTTCCGGGAAACCTCCCAGAGGGGGTCGTTGCGGGATCTTTCCTCAAGCTCCTGGAAGGGTGCGAGCTGGGGCTCGAAGGAAATAATCCTGCCTGTGTAGCCAAAGGCCCGAAGGTCTGCAGAATACCAGCCTTTGTGAGCGCCGACATCCAGCACGAGGTCGATGGAATTCTCCTTCAGGATAGCTGCTCGTTTTCCATGTGGAGTTTCTGCAACATCAATCCGTACTTTTGTGGAGTCATGGCGATTCAGGTCCAAACCCAGTTTCTGGAAAATGCTTTTGAACAAGGTTCGCATGGAGCCTTTTCTGTGAACCGCGTTTATTCCAGCGGAAGGATATGCAGCTTGCCTTCTAGCATGTCCGGGACGACCAGGAGGCTGGCTTTGCGGTCGAGATAGAAATCAGCCGCGGTGGTCAGGCCCTGCATCACAGTGGAGCTTTTCTTTTCCTTTCGATGATACTTGATTACCTTGCCCTGCGACCAGCTGGAAACATAGAGAATCCCTTTCCGGTCAAATGCAACAGCATCGGCGCCCCTCAATAGATTTTTGGCCATCAGGCGCATCTTGCCGTCCTGATAGGCAACAATGTTGCCGGTGAAGAAGTCACCCATTACAAGGAAAGGTTTTTCCTTTGAGCCGGCAACGGTTACACCATTGGGGCCTGGCATGCGCGGATCCCCGGGTGGAACGGCGACTGTTATCTTTCCATCCAGGGTGATCTTATAGACGCAGCCAGTCTTTGGGAGGTTCTTTTCATGCTCACTGCCCAAGGGCCACAGTTCGCGCTCACCTTCCGGGTTGAACATGCGTTTGGGATGGCTCATCTCCGTGACGTAGACGGCGTCACGTTCATGGTTGGCGGCCACGTCGTTGAGGAACTCCACCTCGGCGGGGAAGTCATCGGCCTCAGCCAGTTTGGTTGCCTTCCCCTTGCCGTTGACCTTCCAGACCGTTGTCTCATCGGCAGTGATAAGGAATCCCTTGACGAATGCGATGCCCTTGGGGCTGTTGAACCCGCTGGCAAAGGGTTTGGGTTCATCCCCGTCCAGCACGTAGATGGCTCCATCACCTGGTTCATCGCCACCGATCATGGTCACGAAGAGCTTGTCCTGAAATCCGCGGCATATGCTTTCGGGCTTTGTGCCGATTTCGATGATCTTTTTCTTGGCCTTTGAGGTTGGTGACCGGGTGTTTTCAAGGTTGATACAACCGGTGAGCAGGCAGGCTGCTGAGAGGAGGGTCGGCAGATATTTCATTGGAGATTGGGATTTTAAGTATTGAGAATGGAGCGGAAGGGAAGTGGAGTTTGATGATTTTGTAAAAGCGAAAATGGATAAGACCACGAAGTCCGGTGAGTTTTCATTGTTTAACCACTGTGGTCAAGGCAGAGCCACTCGGCCAGTTGGAGGCTTGGGCCGTTTGAGGCATTTAGGGTGAAGGCACCTTGGTGGAGGGCTTGTTCCTGGGCTTTGCCTTGAAGGAGTGGCTTGATGACGTTGGCGGAGGTGTTTCCGGCGTAAAGGTTGAGGAACAAGAAGCGGGGGTTGCCTGAAAGGAGCTTGAGAAGTTTTTCAAGGAGTACGGTCAGGTCTTGCCCAATCTGCCAGGTCTGGCCCTTGGGTCCGCGACCGAAGACGGGGGGATCAAGCAGAATGGCTTCATAGTGTTTTCCTCGCCTGAGTTGTCGCTCCACAAATTTCTGTGCGTCTTCATGAATCCATTGGATGCGAGCGTTGCCCAGACCCGACAAATCCTGGTTGTGTCGGGCCTGGTTGATGGCAGGACGTGAAGAATCGACATGGGTAACCACGAACCCGGCGTGGGCTGCGGCGAGGGTGGCCGCGCCGGTATGGCCGAAGAGGTTCAGAAGTTTTGGGGCACTGGCATCTCCATGGACTTTATAGTCAAGCAACCATTGCCACTGGGGGGCCTGCTCAGGAAAGATGCCTATGTGCTTGAATCCCGGCGCAAGCCTTACCTGCAGGGTGAGGGGGCCAAATCGAATTGGCCAGGTTTCCGGTATGCCGCTATGGGTCTGCCATCCATTTTCCTGTTCATGGCGTGCGTCAACGCTGTTCCAGATCTCTGGTGTCAGGGTCCTTGCATGGTTGTTGGCGCAGGGTTCCTCGCGCATGATCGAGAAGGGGCCCAGGCGCTCCAGCTTTTTGCCTTCTCCGGAGTCCAGGAGCTGGTAGTCGGCCCATTCGGGGTTTGGAAGTGCAAATGGCAAAATAATTTTGATGCCGTTGGCTGATAGTTGAAAACAGTGGGGAAGTAAATCCCCTGTCGGCACTCAGTGGCTCCACTCAAGCATTCGCTGGATGGGGGCTTCTGCCTGAACTCGCAGTTCCTCTTCCATGATAATTTCGGGCTTCTGGTCCCGGAGAGTGTCCCTGAGCTTGCTGATGGTATTTCTTTTCATGAACCGACACTCGTTGCATGCACAGAAGTCCGTGGGTCCAGCAATGAAGGTTTTTTCCGGAATTTCTCGTTGGAGGCGGTGGATCATGCCAGTTTCAGTCACGATAATGAAGGCCTCTGCCGGGTTATTGCTGCAGAAGTGGATCATCTTCTCTGTGCTGCAGACTTCATCGGCCATGTCCCGCACGGATTGCACGCACTCGGGGTGTGCCACCACGGGGGCTTCAGGATATTCCAACCGGACCCGCTCGATGGCCTGCTGGGTAAAGAGGACGTGGGCGTAGCAACTGCCGGGCCAGAGCTGCATGTTGCGCCCGGTCTGTTGGCTAACCCATTGGCCGAGATTTTGGTCGGGGACGAACAGGATCCTTCGATCCGTGGGAACCTTCTCAACAATCTTTACGGCGTTTCCGCTGGTGCAAATTACATCGCTCAGGGCTTTCACCTCCGCGGAGCAGTTGATGTAGGCGACGACGTACAGGTCCGGGTTTTCGGCTTTATAAGCGGCCAGTTTCCCGGCGGGGCAGGAGTCGGACAGGGAGCATCCGGCGTCGAGGTCCGGAAGATAGACAGGTTTTTCCGGGTTTACGATTTTTGCGGTCTCGGCCATGAAGTGAACACCGCAGAAGACGATGCAGTCAGCATTGGTCTCGGCTGCCTTGTAGGAAAGCCCCAGTGAGTCGCCCACGAAATCAGCCACCTGCTGAATGGCCTCAACTTGATAGTTGTGCGCCAGGATTACGGCATTGCGGGTTTCCTTCAGTTCAAGGATTTCCCTTTGGATATCTGTCAATGCCGGAGGATCCTTGGATTGTTCCGGAGGGAAGACCATGGTTTCCGGTGGAGTTGGACTGGCAAGTGTGCTCATCTGGACTTGATTGAAAGAGGCAAACAGCCGGATGAAAAGTGCAAAATGAGTTATTCCACAGACGAGAGGTGATCCGTCTGCAACCGGGCTGTCAGCATTTGTGCTCGCAAAGCTCCCCCTCCTGGAGACGTTTGCAGCGAGCATTTACTTGAATTCTTTGTGATTCAACGTACAAGCTTAACCGGTCTGCCGCTGTTTTGGCATACCAGTCCATAAAGGGGGCATCGATTTCAAAGATCTTGTCACAATCCAGGCAAACGACCTGTGCCTGGAAGTTGTCTTCCCTTTTATTGGAGGCGTAAAACTTGAAGTCCTTGCCAATGTCGATCTCCCGCACGATGTCACATTCCAGCAGAATGGGAAGGGTCCTGTAGATTGTGGCGCGTGAAACGGAGTCGTCAATTCCACGTGCGTGGTTCAGAAGTTCCTCGGCCGTGTAGTGGTCGTCCTGGTTGTAAACAGCTTCAAGTATGGCCCTGCGCTGACTGGTGAGGCGCAAATTCTTCTTTATGAGGAATTTTTGAAAGAGTTTCAATTGTCTGGACGATTCCACCATAGATGACTGTGCGTCTGGAATTTCTGGAAGCTTGGGAAAATCCTGAAGGGCGTTTTTTGAAATGCAAAGACTAAAAAGCAGGCAAACGTTTTCGCAGGTTTGACCTTTTTTCCCGGAAGTGCCCATGATGTGGATTCTTGGGAATCATGACAGATGACAGAAATTTTCGAAGAACGGCATGACCTTGTCGAAGTGGTCCTCCTGACTGGCTTGGACTCTCGTTTGGTCTATCGGGCCGGGGCGGCACTGCCGCGGTTGATACGAGTGGGGGACCTTGTGCGTGTGCCGTTGCTGAACCGGACCGAACTTGGCGTGGTTTCGAGGATTGGAGTGAATCAGGAGGTGGATGAATCCAAGATCAAACAGGTCCTTCAGATTGTCCGGGCGCATCCGGTGTTGGGGGAGGATCTCCTTCGGTTGGCTGATTGGATGCATGCTTACTATGCAGCCCCGATGGAGGCGGTCCTTGAGGCTATGATCCCGGTGGCTGTGCGGCGTGGCGCGAAGAGTCGTATTCGTAAATTTCTGCGGATTACTGGGCCCGTGGAGGACGAACTCTTGACTGGTCTTCAGAAGCGTGCGCCAAAACAGGCAAAGCTGCTTGGTTTTCTACGAGAGCAGTTGGCACCTTCCCCCAAAGCTACGGTATTGAAGCAGCTGGCGGTTTCTCCTTCAAGTTGTGACGCACTGATAAAGCGGGGGATTCTGGAGGAAATTCATACCCGCGAGGATCGTATGGCCTACGAGGATGAATTTTCTTCCATGGAATCCGTGGGCGATCAAGAGGAACTGGTCCTGACGCAGGAGCAGGATGCTGCGCTTGAGTCACTTGTGGAGAGTGAGGATGCCGGGGGGTTTGCCGTCCACTTGTTGCACGGGGTGACTGGTTCTGGCAAGACGGAGGTCTACATTCGCCTGATGGAGCAGGTGTTGCAAAAGGGTGGGTCGGTGCTGTTCTTGGTCCCCGAGGTCTCACTGGCTCCACAGACCGTGGATCGGATTCGTGCACGATTTGATAAACTGGGTGTAAGAACTGCGGTGTGGCACAGCCACCTGTCGGATGGAGAGCGGTTGGACTCCTGGCAGATGGTCGCGGAGGGGCGTGCCCGAATCGTCGTTGGAGCAAGGTCTGCAGTTTTTGCCCCCGTTCAGAAACTGGGGCTGATTCTTGTGGATGAGGAGCACGAACCTGCCTTCAAGCAGGAGGAGACTCCACGCTATCATGGTCGGGATGTTGCGGTTTACCGTTCAATGCTGGCAGATTGTCTATGCGTCCTTGGCTCTGCAACCCCCTCCCTGGAGTCGGTTAACAACGTGAACCGGGGCAAGTATGTGATCAATCGCCTGACCAAGCGTGTCGATGACCGGCGTTTTCCACTTTTCCATGTGGTGGATATGCGACGGGAAATCCTCAAGGCAAACAAGCTGGTGGCCTTTTCTGCAACCCTGAAAGAAAAACTGTACAGTCGGTTTGAGTCTCGTGAACAATCCATTCTTTTCATCAACCGGCGGGGATATTCAAGAAGGATGCTCTGCCCCGACTGTGGATTTGTTGCCTATTGTGACCATTGTAGTGTGACAATGACCTACCATCGCACGGACGAGCGTTTACGTTGTCATCTTTGCGGCCTTGAAAAATCCGCCCCCTCCAAGTGCCCTGACTGTGGGTCAATCAAGGTCAGATGGCAGGGATTGGGCACACAACGGGTTGAGGAGGCCTTGCTGCACCTTCTTCCCAAGGCTCGGATTGTGCGGATGGATGCTGATGTAATGGGCCGTAAAAACCTCTATCGCAAGATTCTTGGTGATTTCCGCAAGGGACTTATTGATGTGCTGGTGGGCACGCAGATGATTGCGAAGGGTCTGGATTTTCCAAACGTGACGCTGGTGGGAATCGTGGAGGCGGATCTTTCCCTTCATATTCAGGATTTTCGGGCGGGCGAGCGCACTTTTCAATTGCTGGTGCAGGTGGCGGGCCGTTCAGGGCGTGGGGATCGGGCGGGTGAGGTCGTTGTTCAAACCTTTGACCCCTCAAGTGCACCGATCCAGTATGCGCGCCGATCTGA
>CAJWSN010000073.1 GCA_913046175.1 uncultured Opitutia bacterium | reverse complement strand
TTCACATGTCACAGCTCTACAGCTTTGCATCTCATTCTTGCGTACATGTGGTGCTCTGTGCGATCCCGTCTTGACATCTCTACATCCATGACAGGCTGCTCGACCGCACCGCGGCCATGAACCGCGACCGCGGGGCCAACGCGGCCGCCGGGCGGGACCCGGACCGCCCGCCGAGCCCGTCGCGCGACAGCTCCGCCGGGTCGTGGCCGAGCCCAACGTCTGGTGGAGCGCTTTGGCCGCTTTGGCCATCGGCTGCATGAACTCACCCTTGAGCTTTGCGACCATCTCTTTCCCGTCGATGTCCTCGGACAGCAGGTCTGCAAGCGCGGCAGCAGGTGCTGCAATCCATTCATGAAATGCGGAGAAACGCACATTACGAAGTAATCTGTTCTGCCAGCGCAGGATGTCCCCCATGCTCTGTGCGATGGCACTTATGGAAAGCATTTCGAGTTCCATGGACACTGAACTGGACCAATCCTTCGAGGTCGACACCACCTTAATTCTGGATGGGCACAAACCCTTGGTCTACCAGGATTTCGGCAATGGCTCATCCGGCATCATGCGTGCTGCAATGGGGCTTCGCTCCGCTTTTGGTAAGATTGTGGACAATCCTTTCGAGACTCCAATGGTGAAGGAGATCACCTTTAACGTCAAGATCCACAACGAGGTGAACTATTCAATCCTCAAAAAGATCGGCCTTCGCTCCGGCAAACGGCCGCGAGGCGGTGAAAAGGTCAAACTTGAACTGGAGTTGGCTCACTACCAGTCAGAACTTGAAGCCCTCACAATTGAGGTGCCGATCCCGGAAGGATTCTCAGGAGAGCGACTTGTCGTGTTCGTTGGCGATGCCGATGACGCATCAAAAATTGACCTGCCCAGCACAGGCGATGTAACCTCACTTGAGGACATCCTGACCCGCCTGAGACTCAAACGGGACAACCGACATGTCCACGTAAAGCTTCTCAAGCGCAGTTACGGGCTGAATCTTCGGGGTGCCATTCTACCGGAACTTCCGCCATCCGTTTATCAACTCTACACATCTGATACCCGGGGGGAGATCGTGAGACCGATCCGCCAAACCACCATCTGGGAGACCACCATTCCGGTAAAAGGTGATTTTCGTGGAAACTACAGTTTTCCTCTCGATATTCGCTGAACCTACTTTTTTACGAACAGAAATGAAGAAACAAGCCACCCTCCTTTGCTTCTCCCTGATGACTGTACTCCAAACGCATGGCGTACGCACAAGAGAAATCAACCACCATGGTTTTGAAACCTTCGAAAATGCGGAACTGAACAACCTGACCCTCTCCGAAGACGGCATTCTCCAGACCGGACCTGCCATTGAGCTCTTTGCGGAATTACAGGCATCACTCATATGGACAGCCAAGCAGGCCGAGGATGGAACCCTGTACGTTGCCACAGGCAATAAGGGTCGCGTCATTGCCATTGATGTGGAAGGCAAGGCGGAAACCGTTTTCCAGCCCGAGGAAATGCTGGCCCGCGCGCTCGCCATTGGTCCGGACAAAGCCCTTTACGTGGGCACCTCCCCCAATGGACGCGTCTACCGGATTCCGAAGGGTGGACGACCGGAAATTTACTTTGATCCGGCAGACACCTATATCTGGGATTTACTTTTTGATAAGAAAGGGAGCCTTTTTGTCGCCACCGGTGGCCGTGGCCGAGTCTATCGGATTCCCCCCGACTTCAAGCCGGGGGATAAAGCCGAACTCTGGTATGAAAGTGTTTCCTCTCATTTCGTCACGATGGCGTTCGACCTGAACGGCCTGCTTCTCGCCGGCAGTGACCCCGACGGAAATGTTTATCGAATGAAGGAGCCCTTTGATGCAACGGTGCTTTATAACTCCTCTGGCGGCGAGGTTCGCAAGATTCATGCCTTGGAAAACGGGGAAATCTTTTTCTCCACATTCAAACGGAGTGGATCCTCTGCATCCAAATCGGGCAGCTCATCCAGCGGCGATTCATCCAAGGGTAGTGAGACCAAGGAAACTCCGCCAAAAAGCTCGGGCAAGAGCCTGTTTTATAAGATCAAGCCCAACGGCTTTGTTGAAGTATTTTGGCGACATCCCTCCGCCCCCATCTTCTCTTTCCAATCGATGGGCCGGGATGGTTGGTTGCTCGGCACTGGAAGCAATGGAAAGCTGTATCAGGTCGGAAGCGATGGTGCGTGGAAACTTCTGCAAACCCTCGAGTTCGGGGGGGAGGTCACCAGCATCCTTCCCTCCAATCAGGAAAATGGCGGGATTCTTCTCTTTACCAGCAACCCTGCAAACATCTACCGCCTAACAAGCAAGCCGGCAACCATGGGCACGCTTGTCTCTGATACCATTGACGTCAAACAGGTTGCAAGATGGGGTCGCATCCGCGCATTTCCCAGAAATGAAAAAAACCGATTCTTTGCCCGCGGAGGAAACACCCCGAAAATCAACGGGACCTGGAGCGAATGGGAGCCAGTGGATGAAGCCGGCAACCTACCCGGGAATGCCCGTCGATACCTGCAGTACAAGGTGCAGATTGAAGGTAGCAATAACACCCTGTCCCGGGTACGCCTTTTTTACCAGCTTAACAATGCGATTCCGGTCATTCGTAGAATTAATATCATTCCTGCCGGCTACACCCTCACCTCAATCAAGGCCCTGAAGCCTGTTTTGGATATTAATCGATTGACGAAGGGAAATTTACCGGACACTCCGCCGCCAACTCCGCCACCGAGACGACAGCTTGCCCTTGATCCCGAAGACGGGCTTTTCACGGCGGGATGGGACGCTTATGACCCCAACGGGGACACACTTGAGTTCAAGGTACAGATTCGCAAGGTCCCGAATGAAGGCTGGGTCACCCTTGCGGGCCGCCTCGACAACCCCATCCACACTTTCACAACAAAAGGCATGGAGGATGGTTATTATCAAGTGAAGGTGACCGCCTCGGATCGCGTTAGTAATCCGGACAAGCAGGCACAAAACAATTTTCTCGTCTCTTCGCAGTTCCTCATCGACAACGACGCGCCGCAAGTGCGTCCGGGCTTAAAGAATCCCCCCCCAAAAGGAGGTGCAGTGGTGAATATCACGGCCAATGACTCCTTTTCCGTTATTCGGTCCGCTGAATATATCCTGGATGGGAATGAAGCCGTGTCAATTTTCCCCAAGGACCTGCTTTACGATTCGGAAAAGGAAGAGTTTCAGATCGAACTGATGGGGCTGGATCCCGGCCCACACAGTATCATCATCACCATCAAGGATGACCGTGGCAATCTAGGCACCGCGCAGGTCAGCTTCGATGTGGAGTAAGTTTCTGGTTGTCAAGCAGGACACGCCAACCCGGTCACCAATACTTCCACCCTCCCCCACTTTTTAAACTGACAGGTGCAGGAAAACCTGTTTCCTCCCACAACCTTCCTGAAAATTCTATCTCAGCCAGACACCTTTTCCCATGGAAACAAAGCATTGCAATGAACTACGGGCAGGGAATGCCGGGGACACGGTCAGCCTGCGCGGCTGGATTGATTCTGTCCGTGATCACGGTGGAATCCTGTTCATTGACCTTCGCGACAGGGAAGGCCTCACACAGGTCGTCTTTCATCCCTCCAGGGAAGAACTCGCCAGGCAATTCTCCAGCCTAAAACCAGAATCTGTTATTGAGATTACTGGCGAGGTCCTCAATCGATCGGAGGAAACCATCAACCGGAACCTGGACACAGGTGAGGTGGAGGTGCACGCGGAAACCCTTATCGTCCACAATGTTTCTGCAACACCCCCCTTCCCCATGGATGAAACGGCAGAAAAGGTGAACGAAGACCTGCGCCTCACTCATCGCTACCTCGACCTGCGTCGCCCCCCCAACCTCAAGGTTCTTCGGTTGAGACACAAGGCGGCCCAATCAGTACGCAACTATTTTGACCAAACCGGCTTCCTTGAGGTGGAAACACCCATGCTATTCAAGAGCACCCCGGAAGGCGCCCGTGAATTTCTCGTCCCCAGCCGCCTGAATCCCGGCAATTTCTACGCTCTTCCCCAGTCCCCCCAACAATTCAAGCAGATGCTGATGGTTGCGGGGGTGGAACGCTATTACCAAATCGCCAAATGTTTTCGTGACGAGGACCTTCGGGCAGATCGACAGCCTGAGTTCACCCAGATAGACGTCGAGGTCTCCTTTATCGACCGGGAAGGAATGTACGGCCTCATGGAGGGCCTCATGCAAAGAATCTGGAAGGATGTCCTTAACATTGACATCCAAACGCCATTTCCGCGCATGACATTTCATGATGCCATGAACCAGTACGGTGTCGACAAGCCGGACACCCGCTTCGGGCTCCACCTTAAAGACTTCTCGGAAACCTTCAAGAACTCCGAGTTCAAGGTGTTTTCCGGAACCATTGCCAACGGTGGCGTCGTCAAAGCCTTCAACGCCAAGGGTCTCGCTGACATCACCCAAGGCGAAATGAAAGCCCTTGAGGAAACTGCGCAGTCACTCGGTGCCAAGGGCCTGGCCTTCATCAAGTCTGAGGCCGGTGAATGGAAGTCCCCTATTTTAAAGTTCTTCTCAGATGAGGAAAAAGCTGCGCTCAAGGAAAACCTCGAAGTCGAGGAGGGTGATATCGTCTTTTTCGCTGCGACAGAATGGGACAGGGCTTGTGCCATCCTTGGGCGAGTACGCCTTGAGGCCGCGCAACTTCTCGTTCAACGCGAAAAGCTCACCATTCCAGACGACGTTTACAACTTTCTCTGGGTCATTGAATTCCCACTTGTGCTGTTTGATGAGGAAAAAGGCGAATTCGCCTCTGCGCACCATCCCTTCACCTCCCCTGTGCCTGAAGACGCAGACCTGCTTGACTCAGACCCCAAAGCCGTACGCGGCCAACATTATGACATGGTGCTTAATGGAGTGGAGCTTGGTGGAGGCAGCATACGTATTCACCAGACATCGCTTCAGGAAAAAGTTTTTAAGGAAGTCCTCAAGATTCCTCCCGAAATCGTGAAAAGCCGTTTTGGCTATATGCTGGAGGCATTCCGCTACGGCGCACCTCCTCATGGGGGAATTGCTTTCGGCTTTGACCGACTGGTCGGCATCCTCGCAAAGAAAAACAGCATTCGGGATGTAATTGCATTTCCCAAGACGCAAAAAGGACAGGATCTTATGGCAGATGCGCCCGGGGAAGCCACTGACCGCCAGTTGCGTGACTTGCATATCGCAAGAATGGTCAAGCAGGACAAGTAGAACACTCCGGCTTTGCAATGTGTGCCAATTGACCGGCATTTCGGGTGCCCGACGCTCCGACGTACCTTGAGTGAATCCTGGTGATGGGAGAAGGTTGACGCGACTGTCGTTCAATCCTAACCGGACAAGGACTGTTTTTCCAACTCTTCCGTGAGGTAGTCAAATGCCTCGTCCACGGTATCGATGACACGAAAGAGATTCACATCCCCCGGGCTGATGGTGCCCCACTCAACCAGTTTGTCGAAATTCACCACCTCCCCCCAAAATTCAGAACCATAAAGAATAATCGGCATCTCCTTGGTCACCTTGCCTGTCTGCACCAGCGTCAGGGATTCAAAAAGCTCGTCCATCGTGCCAACACCCCCGGGAAAAGCCACAACCGCCTTGGCCATGTAAAGAAACCAGTATTTACGGATAAAGAAATAATGAAACTCGAAAGAAAGATCCTTGGGGGAATAAAGATTGATATGCTGCTCATGCGGCAGGCTGATTCCAAGAGCCACTGACGCTCCCCCTGCATCCTGGGCACCCCGATTGGCCGCCTCCATGATTCCTGGACCTCCACCGGAACAAATCACGTAGGCGTTGCGACCCCTGTGTTTTTCAAGGGACCAGGTTGTCAGGCGCTTGGAAAGCTCACGGGCATCCGCATAAAAGCGTGAGCTCCGGGACGGGGTTTCCTCCAGTTCCGGGTCAGGAGTCCTGGCAGAACCGAAAAATACAATCGTGTTTTCAATTCCCTCCTCCTTGAAGCGGACCATGGGCTCTTCCAGTTCACAATGAATCCGAATGCTCCGGGCCTCCGGACTCGTAAGGAAATCCATGTTCTTGTATGCCTTTGGCGGCTTGGGAAAGGACGTATCTTGGTCACTCATGGGTCGGGTCTTGAATCAAAATAAAAGTCTAAATTTACACGTGAGCAGTGACAGCGTCAATCCGTGTTGCAAGGTATCACCGCCTGTTCATTCCAGATTCCCAGCTCCACCAACTGTCGGGTTGCAGTCCCCGCCCAGTCCCGATTGGCTGCGGGACTAGCGGGTGAAGGGTGAAGGATACGTCCAATGCGAACCGACGCAGATCCCAGTGCCGACCTTGCCCGGGTTTCAGCAAAACCGCCCACACCCACGACCCATTCCGGCTCCAGCAACCCGGTTAGTTCCTGAAGATGCCAATCACAGGCATCTTCGAGAGGATTGGCAATTGAAGCAGGCAGCTTGTCAGGAGTCAGGTTGCGGCCTGACTCCTCCATGAAAATAAGCGGACAGAAATTCAGGATGTAAAACTGCCGGAAGAAATGTTCGGGCCGGCCGTAGGTCTCCTTGGCCCAGCCCCAGAGCCGGGCCCCGCTGACCTCGCTCCTTGGACAATCAAAGCCGAGAATCGGCCTCTTGGGGTGCTCTTTCGAGGGCTTGT
>CAJWSN010000072.1 GCA_913046175.1 uncultured Opitutia bacterium | reverse complement strand
CCTGTGACCTACTGGGTGTAAACCAGTTGCTCTAACCAACTGAGCTAGCCGTCCGGTTTATGAAAGAAGGATCGAAGCTAGCCTGCAGACCGCCACAGTCAAGAATGATCCGGACAAATGCCGGGGGGATATCCATCCACAAAGAACGGGCAACCATGACAGCCTCACCCCTTGTTCACGATCTTGGAAATGGTCTGGTAACTCACTCCATACGCTGTAGCCAGTTCCTTTCGAGGCACACCTTCCTGCGCCTTGCGACGAATATCCTCCCGAACCACGGGTGACAATCGTATTCGGCGACGGCCTTTTCCCCGGGAAACCTGCTCCCGAAACTTCTTGAGGATGGCCGCGCGGGACCGGGAGTCCTCCAGTTCCAATAAAGCAATGATAAATTCCGCGCTCGAAGCGAACCCGTATTCCTTGAAGGCTTTCCGGCAATCCTCATAACGCGCAATGTAATCGCGTGCCTGCGGATATTCCTTGATGACTCGCTGGGCTCTGCTAATATTCATTTCAAAAGTAAAAAACATTACAACACGGACTTAACATGGATGAAAATCCTAAAATGGATCTTCATAATTACATTAACTGCACTGTTTGGCTGTCTCTGGCTTCGATCCTTCATTGAATTTGCAAAAAACCCGGCGCGGATTCCGAATGTAGAAACTCATGAAAAAAAACCTGGTCCTCGTCCTGCTCCTCTTAAGCGCCCTTCTTAGTGCATGCGCCAAGCTCCCTTCCGGCAAGTATGTAAGCGGAGGCATGAAAAAGCTTGTCGTGGATAAAGCGAACGGGGCAACTGAACGCAAGATTACGGAAGTCCGTCCTTGGCAGGAAAAGGAAACCCTGGTCTTCGACACCAATGGAACCCTGCAATGGACCAAGACTGATGCGCAAGGCAACAACTCCAGTTCGGACGGGAAATGGAAGATGATGCGGGATCATGCAGGGGTGACAAATGTTCATGCAAGTTTTGAAACCCAAGGCCACCGGATCACCTACATCCTGGGACAGCGAAAGAACGATGCCGGCGAAGATGAACTACACCTCAAGGCCTACCAAAAGGATGATGAAAGGGAAAAATCTGTCAGCACAAACAAGGAGCTGGTCATGTCCGCCTTCACCAAAGTCAAGGATTGACTTGGTTCAACCTGGATTCCTGCGCCTCAACGTAAATTGATTGGTATTGTAACGCCGGCTTGTCCCAGCTGAAATCCTCAGACATTCCATTCTGCTGCATGATCTGCATCGCCGATGGATCATCGAACAGCATGACAGCCGTCTCCATGGCACGCAGCAGGGCCCGCACACTACTGGGACCAAACAGGATGCCGTTTCCATTAGTTTTACCATCCCAGGCGTGTACCGTATCCGCCAGTCCACCCGTACGGCGAACAATCGGGATTGTGCCATAACGCATGGCATAGAGTTGACTCAGACCACAAGGCTCAAAACGGCTGGGCATTAAAAAGAAATCCGATCCTGCATAAATGCGACGGGCAAGGCTTTCATCAAATCGCGTGGCGGTGGCTACCTGTTCGGGAAACTTTCGTTCCAAATCCTGAAAAGCCTTTTCCTGGGAAGGATCCCCTGACCCCAACACGACAACCTGGAGGGTTTTCTTGCGGGTCAGGAGAGAAGGCAAAGCCTCCGCAAGCAAGTCCAGTCCCTTTTGTTGGTAGAGTCGCGAGACCACCCCGAACAGTGGAATGCCTTTTCTTGATGGAAGCCCCATCTCCTTCAATAATTCTTCGCGGCACAAGGCCTTGCCGGCAAGGTCATCCATTGAAAAATTTCCGGGAAGCGCAGAATCCGACGCAGGATTCCATACCTGTGTATCAATGCCATTGAGGATTCCGCACAGGTCGACCGATCGACGCTTGAGGATTTTTTCCATTCCACACCCCCCTGAAGTGCCTTGTATTTCACGACTATAAGTGGGGCTTACAGTGGTAAGATTCGTGGCAAAACGAATTCCTGTCCCAAGAAAATTAAGCTGACCCGACTCCATGGGCACCCTGCCAGCCAACCCCGCAAAGTCAGCAATACCCTGGGGGAAAACCCCCTGATGTTCCAGGTTGTGCAGGGTCAGGACAGTAGATGTCCCGGAAAGTGGCCCCTTACTTTCATTCAGTTTCAACATTGCGGGTATCAAACCCGTCGTCCAGTCATGACAATGGATTATCTGCGGATACCACTCCAGATGGTGGCATAAGTCCAAGGCGGCACGACAGAAGAACGCAAACCGATGACCATTATCGCCGAAACTGTCGCCATTGTCAGCCGGTCCATAAATACCACATCTCCCAAAATAATCGTTAAACTCAAGAAATGTAAGGTCTACATCTCCATCCGGGGTTGTGCATTCCCAAAGTCTACCGAATGAAACATGATCCCCCGCCACAATAGGAAGAGGTGACGGGTGGGAGTGCCAATCCTTGCCAGGTTTAATATCCCCGTATAGAGGGCAAAATATTTTACACTCGTGGCCTAATGAAACCAGTGCCTTGGATAAGGCGCCGACAACATCAGCCAACCCTCCCACCTTCGCATGGGGGGGAACTTCTGGCGCAACAAAAAGAACCTTCATTAATAGGAGAAAAGTCGGGTGAATCTGTGAAATGCAACAAGGTGTTCAACCTCAATCACAAAAAAGGCAATCAATCAGCCGTCCGGTCTGCCTCGAGCAGAGGCACCAACCCCAGCAGGCACAGGGTTGTCAACCCAAGAACCGCAAATCCGGTAGCATCATGAACTGTTCCCGCGATACTTTCCGGGCCGTTGCGATAAGCCCATGCAGTCAGGAAGAGACTCCTGAAGATATTGAAGACAAAGGCCAGAAAGCAGGCAAAAAAAACAAAAAGACATTTTTTCCATAACCGGCTAAGGCATACCACGCCAAGGAATGAACCGGCAAAAAGGCATGCCATCAGCGAACGGATTCCCGAGCATGCATCCGCAACACCAACCGCGCCCTTGGGAAGTAAAAGCGTACTGCCACGCTGCTCAATAAACAACCCAAGGGAATCAAATACAAGGAAGACAGCTGCAATCACTTGGCGAAGAAGCAAAATGCTGACCTTCTTTTCCAGAAAAGAGAGAATGGGCGTCGATAGAATCCAGACAAGTGACGGGAACCCCAAAAGGCAAATCAGTCGCCAGCGGTCAAGAAGGGGCATGAGATGTGAATCCTGATTGCCTCGGGCAAAGAGAATTACAGAACTAAAAACAAGGACGGGAAAGGCGAGACTGATCAAGAACGAGGCTGGTTGTGAATGCCCCTGGACAAAAAGGATCAATGCGCCCAAACCCACGGCAAGAATGGCGCCAGCAAACCCGACCCCCCCCAAGACTGAAACCCAGGGCGGATCCACCCCAATTGCATATGAATGGTCAAGAAGCTTACGGATTTGCGGGAAACGCTCCCGAAGAACAAAAAGTGCGAAAGGCAGTGCAAGAAATCCAAAAAGATAGTCCTCCCGCACCTGCCACCAGTGCAATTGCTCCCAACAAAGCAGAACCAATGTAGCAAGACAGAGAACCAGCACCCATCGCACTTCTCCGGAAAGACTTTTAAACCAGTCTGTCATCGAGGAGTCCCTGCCTTGTTTTCCAGTTGCATTGATCTTTGGTCTTCTTCATTTTATTGGCGTTTGTTTTTATAACGCCCGATCAAAAAAGAACAAATGAGAAACAGGCTTTTAAACGCCTTTCGCAAGTTCAATCAGAGGGAGGAAAAGGTCTCTTAAGGATTCTTTTGTGCAAGGCATATCCACTCGGGGCCAAGGGGATGAAGATTCAGGCCAAAGTCCGCGAGAACCGATGACAATAAACTGCTAAATGGAACATTTGCATTCCTATTGGCGCATGGAATACATCCAGGCCTCCAAAGGTTCGGGAGTATCCAGGAACCCGTTTACGGAAATCCCCAAGAACCCGGATGACCGGGAGGGTCATATCATCCATAGGGGTGAGTGGACCTATATCGTGCTCAACAAGTTCCCGTACAATCCTGGCCACCTGCTGGTCCTCCCCTATCGTGAGGTGTCCGAACTAGTTGACTTGTCAAGCGAGGAGCGAACAGAACTAATGAACAATCTGGTACTGGGCCAGGAAATCCTGAAAAAATCGGTTGAACCCAACGGCTTCAATATCGGGTTCAACTTTGGCCGTGCTGCAGGCGCTGGAATTCCCAGGCACCTGCATTGCCATATTGTCCCCCGATGGGAAGGTGACACAAACTTCATGCCGGTACTGGGTGAAACACGCGTGTTACCGGAGTCAATGGACCGAATGTGGGAGAAATTGCATGCCACGGCAGTCGGGTTGAAGCAAGTCCCATGAGTACACAGAACGGTAACGGCACCCGAATTCATTTCGAGGATTCCCGCAGTCTGTCCCAACTCTACTGTGGTGATGATGCAAACCTGCGCCTCGCAGAGGATAGTCTAAAGGTGAACCTGGTCAGCCGGGAAAACTGGATTCAAATAGACGGGGGGAAAGAGGTCGTCGAACGGGCAAGACAGTTTTTTGAATTGCTCTCACAGGGTCGCTCACAAGGCATGCAGATTCGGCATTCTGATTTTCTTTATGTACTCAAGGCAATGACGGAAAACCGTGCGGAGGAAATCCGCAGCCTCTTCAAGGATCCCCTTGTGCTGAAATTGCGCAGGCAATCCCTGGTCCCAAAAACACTGAACCAGAAGCGATACCTGTCGATAATTCCCAGGCACTCGGTCACGTTTGGAATCGGGCCGGCAGGGACAGGCAAAACCTATCTTGCCATGGCTGCGGCCCTCCACGCCCTTATCAATGGAGAGGTGAAAAAAATTATCCTGACCCGACCTGCAGTGGAAGCCGGTGAAGCGCTGGGCTATCTGCCAGGGGATCTACAGGAAAAGATACTTCCCTACCTTCGACCCCTGTACGATGCAATGGAGGACATGCTCGGAAAGGTGGATGTCGAAAAAATGATCCACCGTGGAGAGATTGGAATTGCTCCCCTCGCCTACATGCGGGGTCGTACTCTTTCACACGCCTTTATTGTGCTTGACGAGGCCCAGAACACAACGAGTGAACAGATGATGATGTTCCTGACCCGTCTCGGGGAGGACAGCCGAATGGTCATTACGGGGGATATCACCCAGGTGGATCTTCCCCACAGTCGACGCTCGGGGTTAAAGGAGGCAATGGAAATCCTTGCCCATGTTTCCGAAATCAAGATGTTTTTCTTTGAGAATACAGATGTGGTGCGCCATCCTGTTGTTCAGAAAATCATCGAGTCCTACGAAAATAGACGATCAGACAACCGGCGCCATTGAACGTGTCACCCTAATTTCTTGTCTAACTTTTTTTCCTGCCTGAAACGAGCCAACGGTTTTCTTCAACCCATTCCCAATGGCATTGAAAACATCCAAGAACCAGGAAAAGCGCGCCAGCAAACGCACGCGCCGACGACAGGGCGAACCCACCCGGGTCTTCAGCTTTTTTGAAAGCAGTCGGTTTATTGCGGGGATGCTGTTTCTTGTTTTTGCCTTTCTAGTTACGGGAATCTGCTTTTGGAGACCCCCGGCACGGTCGCCTGGCATAGCCATTGGGCAGAAGGCAGTGGAGGACGTGGTCGCAAGTTTTGAGTTTACGTATCCAAGCAAGACCCTCACCGAACAAAAAAAAGACAGCATCCGCAGTCGGATGCCCCCTTCACTAAGCCGAGTCTCCGGGAGAATGGAACAGTTCGAGCGGAAAATCCACAGTCTGGACAGTGCCCTTCGTGAATTTGAAGACTCTGTACCCAAGCCCGGAACAAATCCGCCAGGCAACCAACCGCCCGAGGCAATCCCTCCAGCGAAAGCCCTGCCAATGAAGGATTCCCCATTGCTGCCTGAAGGGGTCAAACAGATTTTTGCAGAACCTGATTATGGATTTCCGGCGGATGCAAGGAAAGGTCTGCAAGCAATATACCTTAACAACAACCCGGAAGAACGAACCCGTCTCCTCTCCAACGGTCTGACTATTCTAAAACAAATCTACAAGCATTCCATCTACTCGGAAGAGGAACTCCCTCCTGTTCGGGATCCTGAAGCCATCACCCTGGTGAGTCTCGACACAGAGAAGACCCCCGAAGGACAAAGTGGGAATAAGATTCTCTCGCTCAAGGCAGCAAGAGACATGTTAAGCTTCCGGATTCGTGAGGACAGGGACATTCCCGGGAACTTGAGGGAGCCAATGATACACGTCTTCGTATCGGGACTCACCCCGAACCTGCATTATGATGATGTGGCACACGCTAAAAAGATTCGCGAACTCGAGGCAGCCACCCCGGATGTCATTGTTACGGTTGGCCGCGACGAAGTGATCCTGCGGTCTGGTGAGGAAATAACAAAGGAGAAGTTTGAGAGATATATTGAACTTCGGAAACAGGAACTCGAACGAGGCAAAAGCAAAAGCGCGGGACACAGGGTTCTCGCTCGCGGCGTGCATCGGCGCGACGAGCTTCTTGATCGCGATCGAGGGCTTCTGGCAGTGCAGCGACGGCTTCCACGCCACACGCTTGAGGGCAGCCTCGCCCTCCTTCCGAACGCGACGGTGAACGACGTCGCCAGCTGCCTCGCCTTCCCAGAGCACACGGCCTGTCCGCACGATTGTTGCT
>CAJWSN010000071.1 GCA_913046175.1 uncultured Opitutia bacterium | reverse complement strand
GTCGAGCCCGCCTCTGTGGCCAGTGTCGACGCTGAAGGATTTATACGCCCGAAAAGCAACGGCAAAGCCACCATTACCGCCTCTTTCGGCGACAAGGCGTCAAGCATCGCTGTCGAGGTGAAGGATTTTGATCACTACAGGCCTGTAAATTTCCCCAACGAGATTGTCCCGGTCTTCACCAAGTATGGCTGCAACAGCGGTGGATGCCACGGCAAGTCAGGTGGCCAAAACGGCTTTCGCCTCTCCCTGCTGGGCTTTGAACCAACTGAGGACTATGAATACATCGTGAACGAAGGAAGAGGCCGACGGGTCTTCCCCGCCGCGCCCGACAGGAGTCTGCTGCTCCTGAAGGCCATCAATGAAAAACCCCATGGAGGCGGAGCGCGTATCCTTAAGCAGTCCCTGGATTACCAGACTATTTATTCCTGGGTTGCACAAGGCATGCCCTATGGTAAGCCCGACGACCCAACCTTGGTGAGGATCAATGTTCATCCCGACCAAAGGACCATGGACATGAACGGCGACCAGCAACTTGTGGTGACTGCCATTTATTCCGATGGTTCCACACTCGACGTCTCACGTACGTCTGTTTTTGAAATTAATGAAAAGGAAATTGGAGAGGTCTCGGAAAATGGTCACGTCACTGTTTTTGAACAACCCGGAGATGCATCCGTAATGATTCGCTATCAGGACAAGGTTGCCGTCTTCATGGCCACTGTACCGCTCGGAGCACCAGTGGAAGACCTGCCCGAGCCTAAAAACTTCATTGATGAACATGTTTTCACAAAGCTTCAGAATGTGGGCATGCCTCCATCCGTAAACTGTGATGACTCCACATTCATACGTCGTGTAACCATTGATATTGCGGGTCGACTTCCCTCGCTTAAGGAAACCTCCCAATTCCTTGCCGACACGGATCCGCAAAAACGTGACAAGGCCATAAACCGCCTGCTGGATAGCCCTGACTTTGCAGATAATTTTGCAAACAAATGGTCTTCGCTGCTTCGCAACAAGCGCAACAAGGAAAGTGACAAGCGTGGCAACTACGCCTTTTACCGGTGGATTCGCAAGGCTTTCAATGACAACCTGCCCTTTGACCAGTTTGCACGGCGCGTCCTGGCCGCTTCAGGTGACATGAGCCACAACCCGGCCGTGGCCTGGTACAGGGAGGTCAAGACCACCCAACAACAACTGGAGGACACCGCCCAGCTATTCTTGGGCACCCGTATCCAGTGTGCCCAATGCCACCACCACCCCTTTGAGAAGTGGAGTCAGCATGACTATTATAGCTTCTCAGCATTCTTCTCCCAGGTAAGCCGCAAACCCGGACGCCTTCCTGGAGAGGAAATGATCTATCACAAACGTGGGGTTGCCAAGGCTACCAACAAGAAGAACAACCAAGCGGTCAAGCCTGCCGGTTTCGGGGCTGAACCCCTGGACTTGGGCCCGGATGAGGATCCCCGCCAGGCCTTGGTTGACTGGATGTCATCCAAGGACAACAAATTCTTTGCCCACACCCTGGTCAACCGCTACTGGAAACATTTCTTCAGTCGCGGACTTGTCGAGCCAGAGGATGACATGCGCGAGACCAACCCCTCCACCAACCCGGCACTTCTCAAAGCCCTCGCCAAAAGCTTCATCGATAGTGGTTTTGACCAAAAGAAACTGATAAGGGACATCTGCCAGTCCAAAACCTACCAGTTCAGTGCGGAACCCAACCAGCACAACGCCAAGGACAAACACAACTACTCGCGGTACTATCCCAAGCGGCTTCAGGCAGAGATTCTTTATGACGCAATTGATGAACTGACCGGTTCCAAAAGCAGTTTCAAGGATCTACCGGCCGGCACCCGGGCCATCCAGCTTCCCGACAACAGCTACAACGCAAGCGTCTATTTTCTCTCTGTCTTCGGCCGACCGGATTCCGCCAGCGCCTGCGAGTGCGAACGCAGTTCCGACGCGTCGCTGGCACAAAGCCTCCATCTTCTCAACTCCAAGGACATCCAGAACAAGTTGACCAGCGGAAGCGGAAGGGCACGCAAGCTTGCCGGTGAAAAGGAACGGAAGGACGAGGAGAAAATCAAGGAACTGTACCTGCGCGCCTTCTCACGTGAACCCCAATCCAACGAGGTCAGCCTTGCCACGGAATACCTCAAGCGAAAGCTAAAGGATGACAAGGGCAATGAAAAGGAAGCCGACCGCGGGCAATCCTACGAGGATATCGTCTGGGCCCTCTTCAATACCAAGGAGTTCCTTTTCAACCACTAGGGAACAAGGCCTTCCAGACACTCACGAAAGGTCAACTGCATGCCACAAGCCCGCCAAGGTTGTCTGGAGTTTCGGCAAGACCTCTCCAGACGTCACTTTGTCAAGGCAGGCGCCATGGGGGTTGCCGGTCTGGGATTGTCGGACCTGCTCCGACTCCAAGCCAAATCTGACCCCAAGGGAAAACACAAGGGCAAGTCCCTCATCATCCTGTGGAAGCGTGGAGGACCCAGCCAGCATGAAACTTGGGATCCCAAGCCCGAAGCACCCCAGGAATACCGTGGAGCCTTCGGTGCCACTTCCACCAAGGTGCCGGGCATACAGATTTGTGACCTCCTACCAAAGTGCGCCGCGATGATGGACAAGTTTGCCATCATCCGAAGTCTCCACCACACCGATGCCGGCCACTCCGCTGGTGACCAGATCATGTTCACCGGCTATCCTCCCAACAAGAACAACCCCGGACTGAATGTACATCCCAGCATCGGTTCAATCGTGGCGGAACAACAACAGGCACAACAGCCCGATCTTCCAGCCTATGTGATGATACCCAGGCGGGTGCCGGGTGTTGACCCAGCCTATCTCGGTCACAAGTACGCCCCTTTTGAAACTTTCTCCGATCCCGCCCAGAAGGGACCCTTTTCCCTGCCCAGCTTCGAACTCAGCAACAGCCTTTCCTTCAACCGGCTTGATGAACGCCAGAAACTTCTCACCAACTTTGATAACCTCAGGAGGGTGGTTGACAACTCCGGTCGAATGGAGGCCACGGACAAGTTTCAACAGCAGGCCCTTGACATCCTGACCAGCGACAAGGCACGCGAGGCCTTCAATCTGGACGCCGAACCCGCACGCATTCGTGAAAGGTACGGCTTTATTCCCGAATACAAGGCTCCCACCCCGGATCGCTGCGGGGTTCCCGCATGGAGCCAACGCATGCTGCTTGCGCGCAGGCTTGTCGAGGCCGGTGTGCGCGTTGTCACGGTCGACCTCCGATGGTGGGACACCCATGTCAAGGGTTATGAGACCATGCGGGATGGCTTTCTTCCCCGTTGGGACATGGCCTATACTGCGCTCCTGCAGGACTTGGAGGAACGAGGCCTGAATGATGACGTCATGGTCATTGCCTGGGGGGAATTCGGCCGTAGCCCCAAGCTCAACAAGACGGGTGGCCGTGACCATTACCCCAACGTATTCAGCGCCGCCATATCCGGAGGCGGCATCCAAGGCGGCCGAGTCATAGGGGAATCCGACTCAAAAGGCGCCGAACCCCGCGAACGCCCGGTTCGTCCACAGGACGTCCTGGCCACACTTTACCGCCACCTCGGCATTGACACCCACAGACATTACCTCGATTTCGGCGGAAGACCCAACCCGGTCCTCCCCTACGGCGAACCCGTTGATGAATTGTTCACTTGATCAAGTCCAAACTCAACATCCACTCTTTCAGAAACTGATGGGCAACCATTCGCGCCAGACCAGCAAATAGATAAATGAAAACCCGACCCGTCCTCCTGACGATTCTGCTCCTGCAAACCACATCACTGGTCATCGGCCAGCTCCCGCGCACAAGTATTTCCTCGCTCTTCCCTCCAGGCGGTCAGCACGGAAATTCCGTGGAAATCACCTTGCAAGGAAAGGAAATCAATGATGCCAAATGGCTGAAGTTCACACACGATGGCATCCATGCTGAACCCATCAAGGACGACACGGATGAAATCATCCCGGGAAAATTTAATGTAAAGATAGCCAAGGAGGTTCCTCCCGGCCTGTATGAGGCACAGTTGGGTGGAGGTCGTTTTGGAGCATCAAACGTTGCTTCGTTCGTGGTCGGCACACTTCCCGTTGTCCTTGCCCCCTCGGACAATACCTCAATGGACAAGGCCTTTGCCATTGAACTGGATACAACGATCACAGGCAAAACAGTTGCTCGCAACTACAGTTACTTCAAGTTTGACGGAAAAAAAGGACAGAAGCTCCTGATCCACTGTGCATCGGAGGAAATCGACTCCCAGCTTGTTCCTGTCTTGAATGTACGGGACAAGGATGGAAATGAAATTGCAAGTGTGTCCAACATCGGAATCCTCGACTTCTCCCCCCCCGCCGACGGAGAGTATTTCATTCAGCTCTTCGACTTCCTCTACAACGGTTCTGATCTACACTACTACCAGTTGAGCATCTCGGGTCGCCCCTATATCGACTATGTGGAACCACCCATCGGGAAACCCGGAACCAAGGCCCGTTTTACCGTTTTTGGCCGAAACCTGCCCGGTGGACAAACTTCCGGCGTGAAACTCCCAAGTGGCAAGGAGCTGCAAAAAAAGGAGGTTGAAATCCAGCTCCCTGCAAACGCGGATGAAAAGGATCCGGATAAAATGCCTGGCAAGGTGGGTCCCCAGGAAATGCTCCTTCCCGCCTTCCAGTATCGCATGGAATCCCCCAAGGGTCCATCCAACCCTGTCCTGATCAGCCTTTCCCATGAAAAGATCGTCCATGAAACCAATGAACCCAATGAAAAACCCGGACAGGCCCAGAAGATTGAGGTTCCCTGCGAATTTGCAGGCAGGTTCTTTCCATTCGCGGACAAGGATTACATGCAGTTTGATGCAAAGAAGGGGGATAGCTACTGGATTGAAGGGTTCTCAGAGCGCCTGGGGCGACCATCAAACCTGTTTTTCCTGATCCAGCAGGTCACCAAAAACGACAAGGGTGAGGAGCAGGTGAAGGACATGAAGGAAGTTGTCGACAACCCCAGGAAACTGGGGGGCCATGCCTTCAAGACCGGCACCAACGACCCTTTGTACCGTTTTGAGGCTCCGGTGGATGCAACCTATCGCATCCTCACCTACGACCTCTTCGACAGCGGAGTCTCGGACATCCGCAACCAGTACCGCCTTTCCATACGCAGGGAATCCCCCGGATTCACCCTGATTGCCTATGTGCAAAGCCCACCACCTGCTGACAATAACTCGAGTCCCGTCTCCTCTTGGCCGGCATCGATTCGGCAAGGCGAAATTTTGCCTTTGCGCTTGATCGCCCATCGTCGTGACAACTTCAAGGAATCCATCGCCCTTGACATCCAGGGACTCCCGTCAACGATCTCGTGGGGTCCCAAGACCATTGCAGCCGGGATGAATGAGGTCACCATCCTCCTGGAAGCCAAGGCGGATGCACAACCCTGGAGCGGAAGGATAAGCATTTCCGGCAAGACAAGAGTCAACGGCAAGGATGTGACGCGCAAATGCCTGACCGCCGGGGTCGTTCGGGCCTCCTATGACAAGCAGACCAAAATCCCGAAGGTTCAAACCCGCCTGATGAAGGCCCTGGCCCTTGATGTGAACGCCAATGAAAAATGCCCGGTGACCCTTCGCCCAAAGGAGGACAAGGTTTGGGAAACCTCAATCCACGGAAAAATCAAGATACCCTTCCTGATCAGCCAGACGGATGATGGCTTCAAGCAGAATCGAAAGGTGAAGGTTCGCGGTCATGAACTTTTGGCCAAGGTCAAGGAGATCAATCTCGACACCAAGAAGGATGATGGAGTTTTTGAGTTGAACCTTACACAGACCAAATTTCCAGTTGGAGAGTATCCACTCTACCTGACCACCCTGATCAAGGGAAAATACAAACGCGAGACGGAGGAAAGGAAAAAGGCCGCGGATGAGGCGGCCAAGAAGGCAGACCAGGAGGCCAAGGCAGCAGTGGCAGCAGCCAAAAAGGCCGAAGCCGAATACAATGCCGTAAAGAACAAGAAGGATGCACCCGACGCGGAAAAGAAGGAGAAGCAAATGGCCTTGGAGGCAGCAAAGAAAAAGTCCAGCCAGGCTGAAGCCCACAAGAAACGAGCGCAGGACCGAGCCAAGCAGATGGCCAATGGTGTCAAACCCGTGGATGTAAACGAGACCTTCTACTCACCTTCTTTCATTCTGCGCGTCACGGACGCGCCCATCAAGCTGAAGCCCCTTCAGGCCATAAAGATTAAGGCAGGTGAAAAGGTGGACTGGAATATTGGCATTGAGCGACTCTACGAATTCAAGGACGTGGTCAACCTGAACCTCGTGCTGCCCAAGGGAGCAAAGGGTGTCACCATCAAGAAAGGCTCCATTGCCAAGGAAAAGAACGATGGAACCGTAAATCTGACCGCAGGCAAAACGGTAACCGCTGGGGATTTTGTGGCCAAGCTGGAAGCCACCCTTCGCCTGAACAACCAGAACATCAAGCTCTCAGGAGACGTGAAGCTCAAGGTCGAGGCTGCGCCGAAAGAAAAGGCCGGTGGTTAAGTTCCCATGTCTCCACCACACCCACAGCACATCGGGTGGATGCATGGACTCTTGTCTTTATGCGATCAGGTCCTGGACAATCTTCCCGTGCACATCCGTCAACCGGAAATCACGGCCGCTGAAACGGTAGGTCAGGCGCTCGTGGTCAAAGCCGAGCAGGTAAAGGATGGTTGCATGAAGGTCGTGCACATGCACAGGGTTTTCCTCGGCCCTGAATCCAAATTCATCGGTTGAGCCGTATACCTGGCCTCCCTTGGTCCCACCCCCGGCCATCCACATTGAA
>CAJWSN010000070.1 GCA_913046175.1 uncultured Opitutia bacterium | reverse complement strand
GAAAACACCATGAGAATGACAGATTGCAAAGATAAGGCAGGACTCTCGCTTGAGGATTTATTTGAGGTAAAAAGGCAGGAAAAACCTGACCCCGAATACTGGGAGGAGTTTGACCATCAGTTTCAGCAAAAAATGCTTGGGTCGATGGTGGATCGCAGCAGCCTTGTTACACGCCTCTTTAAATTCGTCACACACAAGCTTTTGCCACTTGCCGTTGCCGGAGGCGCAATGGCTGCATTTGTCCTTTCCCTGACGCCCCTTTGGAACACCGGCACGGATTCCAGTGCTGGAGCAGGTGAGTCACAGGTTGTTGCAAAAACAGAGCCTGTTAGGATGCTTGATTTCCCGGAGGGCAGTTCTGCGGAGCCTCCTGTTGTCGAAGATGTGCAGAAGAGTCTCAACTTTCTGATTACCGAGGTTGACCTGCCTTCTTTCATTGACCGGGAATATGCGACCAATCCTGCTGTTATGTTTTCCGGCCCCCCTTCCGGGACTGTCGAACACCAGTTCTGAATAATGGAGGAGGTGAAGGCAGTGTGCATAGGCAGTCTTGCCCGACCGCTCTTTTTTTTTGCTTTCTGTTAGGCTTTGCTTCGTTTGCCCAGGCGGACCACCTGGATTTGCAGAAACAGGTCGCGGCGGTTTTTAAACAACACCAAACGGCGGTTGTGCGCATCAAGGCACAGCGACAGGAGCTTAACCCAGCCGAGGACAAGCCACGGATACGTCTCACCATTGGCTCGGGGTTCTTTGTCCGCAATGACGGTCATGTATTGACCAACTTCTCCCTTGTATACCAGATGGACCGGGTTCTTGTGGAATACCCGGCGGGCCGGGAATTTCCTGCTGAAATCAAGGGGATGGATCCTTACTCGAATATCGCTCTTCTCAAGATCAAGTCCCTGCCGTCGAATGCGACCTTTGTCCGTATGGATGACCCTTCAACCACACCGGAAATTGGTCA
Source organism: uncultured Opitutia bacterium (assembly GCA_913046175.1). Taxonomy (GTDB): domain Bacteria; phylum Verrucomicrobiota; class Verrucomicrobiia; order Opitutales; family JABJCN01; genus JABJCN01. Next base: position 6,032 of record CAJWSN010000070.1, on the reverse strand, counting down.
TATGGCAGTGGCGATTACCTGTCCGCTTCAATTTGCACCTTCACCCAGTCTTGGCCTGGTGACAGGGCACGAGAGTTCCATTGGACGGCAGGCATATCGCACGTCGATCATTCGCACCAGTATCCGGACGCAACCTGGAGACAGTGGCTCACCTCTTTTCGGCATTGATGGACGTTTTCTGGGCATCAATGTGGCGTCCATCAAGGAACTTCAGGCCACCTGTATTTTTCCCGCCCGTGCGACCAAACGCATCTTGGATGACCTTCTTTCCACCGGCAGGGTCGAGTATTGCACCATCGGGCTCAAGGTTGTACAGCGCATAGACCCAACCCATGGGCCCAGGCTCATCGTGACAGAACCCCTTTCTGATTACCCATCTTTTCGGGCGGGGCTGAAAAAGGATGATTGGATAAAGGCCACCCGTACCGGACCAATCAAGTCCCTTTCTGACTTACAAAATGCCTTATTTTTTACACGACCCGGCCAGTCGCTGGAGTTGACAGTTGTCCGGGATGGAAGGGAAATTTTGTTTTCTGTTCCTGTCGAGGCCATTAAGCCCAAATTTGGGGCTGAGGAGGAAAAAAAACCGGTACTGCCCAAGCCGCCACAGGGTGGGTAACCCCCGTATTTTCACCTGATTCTTTGCCTGCTGGAAGATCCTCCGTGGCGACAGGCTTGAAACCTATCCGCTTGTTGTCTTTGATGGAGTGTATTGTCCTGAACACAATCTTTTAACAGCTGAAAATTGAATGAGAATTGAAAAAGACTCCATGGGCGAAATGGAAGTGCCCGCTGAAGCCCTGTACGGCGCCTCAACCCAGCGTGCAGTGCTTAATTTTCCAATCAGTGGACGATCGGTCCCCAAGGCGTTCATCTGTGCCCTTGGCATGGTCAAGTGGGCCTGTGCTGCGTCCAATGAGGCCCTTGGCCGGCTTTCTTCAGAAAAGGCGTCGCTCATCAAGGATGCGGCCCTCGAAGTCGAGGAGGGAAGACACGATGAACACTTCCCTGTCGACGTGTTCCAGACTGGCTCAGGAACCTCATCAAATATGAACATCAATGAGGTCATTGCCAATCTTGTCAGCCTGGCATCTGGAAAGCCTGTCGGATCGAAGAATCCGGTCCACCCCAACGACGATGTGAATCTTGGCCAATCTTCCAATGATATTGTTCCCACCGGCTTGCATGTCAGCATTGTATTGGCTCTTAAGGGCAAACTCATTCCTGCGCTGGAGCACCTGCACGCGGCACTCGATTCAAAGTCACAGGCTTTTGAGGAAGTTATCAAGATAGGCCGCACTCATCTTATGGATGCGACACCCCTTACCTTGGGGCAGGAATTTTCCGGTTATGCCACCCAGGTAAAAAAGGGGATCGCCCGTGCCGGGCGTGCAATGGAGTGCCTTCTTGAGCTTGCCATTGGCGGTACAGCGGTTGGCACCGGTATAAACACCCATCCAGAGTTCGCAAATGCTGTTTGCAAAAACCTTTCAGAAAAGACCGGGCTTGCCTTTCGGGAAGCCGAAAACCATTTCGAGGCTCAGGGTGGCCGCGATGATTGTGTGGAGGTGGCCGGCCAACTCACGGCGATTGCTGCTGGTCTGACCAAAATTGCCAACGACATTCGTCTCCTGGGTTCGGGCCCAAGATCCGGAATCTCAGAGATCAATCTGCCTTCCACTCAGCCCGGCTCCTCAATTATGCCGGGCAAGGTCAATCCTGTGATGAGCGAAATGCTTGTGCAGGTCTGTATCTACACACAAGGGCTTTGCCAGTCAGTTGCCCTCTGCGGTCGCGATGGTCACTTTGAATTGAACGTGACCCTTCCGCTCATTGCGCATTGCCTGCATGAGTCCATTGAGTGCCTTGCCAATGGCGCCCGCGTATTTGCCGATCGCTGTGTTGCTGGGATTGAACCAAATATCCAGACTTGCCAGGCACTGGTTGAGCGCTCCCTTATGCTGGTCACAGCGCTTAACCCGCATATTGGCTATGACAATGCGGCCAAGGTGGCAAAGCAGGCATTTGCGGAGAATAAGACCCTCAAGGAAGTGGTCCTTGAACTCGGTCTCCTTGACGAGGCCAGTGTTGACAAGGCCCTGGATCCAAAAACCATGGTCAAGCCTTCCTAGGGGGCGGGATTTCAATATTGTCGTAACGCGTCTATGGCTGCATAGGAATGCCTGCTTAATTCAATTTTAAATTCTCATTGTCCATTGTCTATTCAACAGGAAACACTCTCTGTTCAAACCTCTGGCAAGGGGACTATTGAGATTACAGGGAAGGTTCAGGAGTTTCTTTCCCGAAGTGGCTTTCAATCAGGTGCCGCCACGGTGTTCGTCCAGCATACCAGTTGCAGCCTTGTGATCATGGAGAATGCCGATCCCAGTGCCCGGCGGGATCTTGAGGTTTTCATGGATGACCTCGTTCCAGATGATTACCCCAAATTCATTCACACCTACGAGGGTCCTGATGACATGCCCAGCCATATAAAGATGGCACTTACCCGCACCACTGAAGTCATCCCTTTTTCCAACGGCCACCTATGTCTGGGCACTTGGCAGGGTATCTTTCTATGGGAGCATCGAGTCCAGTCCCATGCCCGAAAAATCATTGTCTCACTGAACGGGGAATGAGACGGGATGAAAAGAGCCGCTGAATTCAGCGATTCCGTTTTACTGCTTTATAATCTCCAAAAGCTCGCACTCGAAGATGAGCGCGTCTCCCGGCTTGATCTTCCCACCGGGGCGGGGATTGTCCCCATAACCCAGTTCGCTGGGGATGTAGATGCGGACCTTGCCACCGACTTTGGCCTTGGTGAGCCCGCCGGAAAAACCTTTGATCACGCCTCCCATGGAGAAACTGGCCGGGGTTCCACGTTCAACGGAGCTGTCAAAGACTGTCCCGTCAATCAATGTGCCATGGTAGTGCAGCTTCACCTTGTCACTCATCGTGGGGTGCGGCCCGGTGCCTTCCTTAAGAATTTCATAATAGAAACCCGAGGGATCCTTCTGAATCCCAGCCTTTTTTTCGAGACCGGCGAAGAATTTTTGTCCCTTTACCTTGTTGAGGGCAGCCTCTTTTGCGCCCTCAGCTTGCTGGACCTTGCGTGCGGCCTCCATTTTGGCACGCATGATTCCCTGTATTTTCGGTTGCAGGGTGCGTATTTCAGGCGGAATCTCCTTTAGCAGCATCCCCTTGCGAATGCCCGAAATAATCAGATCGATTTCAGGTGCAGAGAAATCCATGCGCGTCAGTCCAGAACCCTGTGCGAACATTATGCCGATTGCCTCGAAAACCTCCTTGTCGGCCTCCTTCCCTCCTTCCTGTGCATTTGCCGGTCCTGTTAGCAGGATCGCAGCCAGTGTAAGAAAGCCGGTTGTCTTAATGCCGACGAGAAGTGTGTTTAAGTGTTTGGGCATCTGTTGAAACTCATCTCTGGATGTATTGAGTCAACAGAAATAAAGTTGCTCGCTTTTCAAATGGACTTAATAACAGCAACATGGTCCGCAACACACGTCAGCGTCGCGCCATTCTTCAGGCCCTGGCTCATTCGGCTCGTCCCTTGAGGGTTTCCGAAATCCTGGAACTTGGCCAGAAACACGTTTCCTCCCTGGGCCAGACAACAGTTTACCGTAACCTGCGTGAAATGCTTAAGGAGGGCTCCATTATTCGTGTCGAGTACCCCGGGCAACCCCCCCTCTATGAGCTGCCCTCAGGAAAAGTCCTGCCCCACTTCATTTGCAAGGGCTGCCACCAGGTGTATTATTTTGAGCACGAGGCACCGGCAGTCTCCTACGAATTTCCTGATGGTTTCATCATCGAAGCCCAGGAGGTCATCTTTTATGGACACTGCCCGGATTGTGCCCCTTGAACCCTTGGGTGGATTTACTTTTGCGGGGTCATGGCGCTTTGGGTTTTTGTTGCTTAATGGGAATTAATTCCCATTAACTGGCGTCCTTCACACCCATGAGTCTCCTTCGCCACCTTATTCTCGCCAGCCTTGTTTCAGGTCTTCATCTCCATGCCCGGGATCTTCCCGGAAGAGTAACTGTGGCTCATCGCATGGAGGCGGACCTCAATGATCTCGGAAGCAGTCTCACCTTTTTTAACCGGGATGAGATAGAGCTCATGGGTGGCCTGTTCCTCCAGGATGTTCTGCGTTGGGCTCCCGGGGTTAATATCACCCGCAGTGGAGGACCCGGGCAGGATTCCAGGATTTATCTCAGGGGGACGGAACCCCGACACTCCCTTGTCCTGATTGATGGCATTGAAATGCGAAACCCAAACAGTCCCGATGGGTTTGACATCGTGCATTTTCCTGTCGGTGACATTGACCGCATTGAAGTCCTTCGTGGTCCGCAGAGCCCCTTCTATGGCGCAGATGCCTTGGGTGGAGTTCTCAATATCGTGAGCCGAAAGTCGTCGGATATACCTGCCGGGGCCATTGAAATATCTGTTGGAAGCCATGACACAATGGCTGGCAGTTTTAGCACATCAGGTCGTAAGGGTGGTTTGAGTTATTCCATGCATGGCATGTTGTTTAAGTCTAACAGTTTTTCCGTGGCTTCCAATGGAACTGAAAACGATCCTTACCAAAATCATTCCGCAGCCCTGACCCTGGATTACGAGCTGTCCGGCTTGACTGATCTTCAGTTCAAGGCCCGGTATCTGGACGGGGAAACTTATTTTGACAATGCTGCCACCAGCGACGCCCTCGACTTTCTTTCCTGTCAGGAGGACTCCCTTTATCAGCTTGGCCTTGTTCGAAAGGGAGAGGATGGGCAACCCCTCGTTCGTGCTGCAGTCAGCTACAAGGATTTTCAGCGAAATAATTTCTCCTTTAGCACAGAACACTTTTCAAGCAAGGCTTGGAAGGTTGAGTTGCAGCGTACGTTAACCATTGGTGATAACCTGCGCATACTTGCCGGGATTGAGTACCTGGAGGAAAAGGGGCAGCAGGATCTCAACTATGGATTTGGCTCAACAATCATTCGAGACACCCTTTGCACGGCCTCGGCTTTTGCTCAGGTGCGCAAGGCACTCAGCAGGGAATTTACGATGGATTTCGGGTGTCGCCTGGACGACAGCCGTCATCGGGAGGCCCATTCGACCTGGCGCGCAGCTGGCAACTATCGTGTCACTCGCACTGCTCGTCTCAAGGGTAGCGTGGGCACTGGATTTTATGCCCCCAACGTCTACTACCTGGCTCATGCGCAGGATCGCGCGACGCTTCTCCCGGAGGAATGTCTTGGTTTTGATATCGGCCTCGAGCAACAGTTCGCCGATGGCCAGGCAATTCTGGCAATCACCTGGTTCAAGAACCATATCGAAAATCAAATGAACTGGAACGCCGCCTACAAGGTCATCAACCTGAATGAGGTCGAAACCCATGGCATGGAAACCTCTTTGGCTTGGACTATCGGTCAGGATTGGAAGCTTCTTTTTGACTGGACGCATCTTCATGCCAGGAACCTCTCCACGGGCTGGCAATTGGATTTTCGACCCGAGGACCAGCTTGCCATGCGCCTTTTCTGGACACCTGCCGGGAAAAAATATCGGGTCTTCGTTGGTCTGCGTCATCGCACTGTTTTTTGGAATGTATACACTGACCCGGACACATGGAGAACCTTTGACAATTCAGAAATGAATCCTTCACCCGCCGGCATGACCGGTGAGGTCTCCATCCGTTATCGGCTGGGTCAAACTGCAGCTTTGTTTCTTCGGGCAGAGGATGTCTTCAATCAGAAACTGGAGGAAATGCGGGACTACAACGGAAATCCCTACGCCGTTTCTGGCCGCAGTTTTCGTGCGGGGATTAACTGGAGCTTCTGACGCAGACCTACTTTTCTGTCTGCCTCGCAAATGCGGGCGTTCCTTTAAATCCCATTTGTCTAATGGCACAAAAAATGCTATGTTAAGCGTGTTATGTCCACATATAATTACTTAATTGACCCTATCGGGGAAAACCAGAGACAACAGAATATCCTGATGCAACAAATGTCCTCTGGGTCACGCATTGTATCACCTTG
>CAJWSN010000069.1 GCA_913046175.1 uncultured Opitutia bacterium | reverse complement strand
GCGAAAACTACCTCCACCTGGTTCGAAAGGAGGTAGCCACGCGCATCCAGGCGGGAATCAGCAGCACGCCCTTTGCGATGAATGCGATTCAGCGCCTGCAGTAGATTCAGTTGCCGCCGTTGCGAGCCAAGATCAAGTTGCTGGTTGCGGATGTTGGCAATGAGCCTGGAAAGGTCTTTTGTGTTTGCAGAGTCGATATAGGTGCCCTGGTAAACGCCGGGAAGGAAAGCAGAACTCCAGTTTTGGGATTCCTTGATTGGATACCCACCCGGGCACATTGCGATGAAACCGGGAAGGTTCTGGTTTTCCGTACCCAGGCCATAGGTCACCCACGAACCCATGCTTGGCCGTATGAGACGTCCATCCCCACAGTTCATCAACATAAGGGATGGCTCATGGTTGGGTACGTCTGCATGCATCGATCGAATTATGCAAAGGTCATCCACGCACTTGGCCACCTTGGGAAACATGTCACTAATAGGAATCCCGCTCTCCCCATACCGTTGAAACTTGAATGGTGATCGGAAGGCCGCACCGGTCTTGCGCTCTGTGGCCAGGTTCTTTATCGGCAACATCTTGCCGTGCCATTTGTCCAGAGAAGGCTTGGGATCAAAGGTGTCCACCTGGGAGGGACCACCATTGCAGAAGATGTGAATGACGCGCTTCGCCTTGCCCGTGAAATGCGGTTTGCCGGCTGCCATTGGATTGTTCGCCTGCAACATGCCGGCAAGCGCCAGCGACCCGATTCCCATTCCAGACCGGGCGAGAAATTCCCGACGGGACAGTGGGGGCAATGGATTGTGCCTGCTGGTATGCATGTCCTCTGGAAAGACTGAGGTTTTCATTCAATCCACAAACAGAAATTCATTCGACATCAGCAGCACCTGGGCAAGCTGCTCAAACTTGGACTGGGCAAGGAACTGCAGGGCCAGGGCCAGTTCCTTGCCGGTAGGCTGGCGCGACAAGACCCGGCAATAGAGTTCCCGAACCCGCGCCTTGGGTTCCCTTTCCCTTAGACCTGATGAAAGCTGGAGGGATTTTTCCTGTACAAATTCATTGTTCATTGCAAAGAGCGCCTGTTGCGGCACCGTTGTCTCAGGGCGGATGGGTGTGTGGATGCTCGGGTTCGCCACATCAAAGGTCCGGAAGAGCGCGGGGACATTTTGACGGACGGTTTTTCCGTAGACAGCCCGGCGACCCGTGTAGGGTCTTTTCTCGAGATCCGTTGACCGACCACCGATGCGGGTGTCCATCCTGCCCGCGACAAAGACCATGGCATCCCTCATGGCTTCAAAACCAAGGCGACGACGATTCATTTGCGAGAGGAGTCTGTTCTCGGGGTCGATGACCTGAATATTGCCAGCGTTCACAAGACTTGACTGGCGATAGGTCGCAGAAGTCAGAATCAAACGGTGAAGAGCCTTGAGGGACCAGCCACTCTCCATAAGTCCCAGGGCCAGGTGGTCCAAGAGTCCAGGATGGGTTGGTGGATCACCCTGCGCACCAAAGTCACTGGGTGTTGCTACAAACCCACGCCCAAAGTGATGCATCCAGACACGGTTGACGATGACTCGCGCAGTCAACGGGTTGCGAACGTCAACGATTGCCTCTGCAAGATCCAGCCGCCCACTTCCATCATCGGCAAAGGATTTTCGACCATCCCGGGAGAGAACCTCAAGAAACTGTCGTTTTACGGTCTCACCATGGATACCCGGCTTTCCACGGATAAAAACCTTCTGGGCGACGGGTTTGGGCAAATCACGCAGAACCATTGCGCGGGGAGGCGCAGACTCGGACTGTGTGATGTAGGATTGCACCTTCTTGCGTAAGCCGACCAGCTTTTCACGATCCGGACGATTGAACAAGGGCTCTATTTCTTCAGGTGAAACGTTGGGGGGAAACGAACCATTTTTTACAAGCCCTACCAAGGCCGCTTTCCTTGGAATACGGCCATCCCTAACTGCAAAGGCCTCTGCCAGCAGCTTTGCATAAACAGCAACAACAGCCTTGTGAGTCCGGGGGTTGGCTTCCTTGAGGGTTTTTCGAACAAGCGGATGACTGGTCTCAGGCAACAACTCAAGCGAAAGATTTTCTTCGGGAACAGCCAACAAGACATTCCAGGGTCCCCAGACCAAGTCTTCTTTTCCGGATTTCTGCTTCAGGAAATCCCGCCAACGCCTTGAGAATTTCGGATAGAGTTTTCTCTTGTCAGAAAGGATGGTCAGTTGCTCATCATCCTTACCCATGGAATCAAGGATGACTTCCAGATAGGATTTCAGGTTCTCTTCCGTTCGAAGCTGGTCCGATTTGTCCCTGAGAAACTTTTGAATCGCGCCCTCCCTTTTCTTGAGTTCAGCCAGGTAATTGCGGTATTCCGGGGAATCCGGGGGTTCCCCGATGACCGGTAATTCCTTTGGTTCCTCACTGCTGGCAAATACACCATAAAGGGAGTAGTAATCCTTTTGGGGAACCGGATCAAAAAAATGGTCATGGCAACGGGCACAGGAAACGGTCAATCCCATCAGACCACGAGTGACCACATCAATACGGTCGTCGATGATCAGATGATCACGATTGAGAAAACGATTGCCCACCGTGAGGAAACCCAGGGCTGCCAGATCAAAAGCAGGCAACCCCGGCAAAAGGTCAGCGGCGAGCTGCCTGCGGACAAAGTCATCATAGGGCATGTCACCATTCAACGCCTGGATGACCCACTCACGGTATGTGTATGCGAAAGGATAGCTCCTGCTTTCCCTAAAAACATAGCCCTTTGTATCCGCGTATCGAGCAACATCGAGCCAGAACCGCCCCCAGCGCTCACCGTAATGGGGAGAGCCCAAAAGACGATCAACCAGTCTCTCATATGCGTCAGGTCTACGGTCGTTGAGAAAAGTCTTCACCTCGTCGAAGGTCGGAGGCAGGCCGATGATGTCGAAGGAAAGCCGCCGCACAAGGGCTTCCCGTGAAGCTTCCGGGGACGGACCCAGTTGTGCAGACTCCAGCCTGGCAAGGATAAAGGAATCGATGGAATTACGAACTTTGATTGCGTTCCGAACCTCGGGAATCGCAGGCTTGTGAATCGGTTGAAACGCCCAGTGCCCTTCCCCGTTCGCATGCGCAACCGATATCAGCGACTGGCAAAAGCATGCCAGCAAGATTTTAACTGCCTGACTTGTTCCTGAGTGTCTACTCACTTCAACTTGCTCAAGGTACTCGATCGACCATCATTGTTTGGGTTTCACTGACTGTCTTCACCTGCGCCGGTTTGGGGACGTGCCACCCATTCCCAACAGAAGTGTAAGGATACCCTTCGATACGTTCTTCGGTCAAGATTGTATGGGTACAACAGCCAACATATAAAGGTTCCAGCCAAACCCAACAACTTGAACCAGCCCCAAACCCCATTGAATATTGCTTTGTCATTGTAAGATGGAAATGAATGCAGACCTGTCGCAGAAGACAGAAAGGATGCGATGGATCAGGACAGGATAAGCTCAGCAGCCATGGTTGCGCCGTTTGTTCGGGGTTCCAACCTTGTCAATTCGAGCAAGGCATCCAGCTGGCAAATCCAACTGCCATCCACAAATTCAGAATCCTCGATCCTGTAGGCTGCCATTTCTTCTTTCAAAAATAAATCCAGAACGGAGGATTCACGGAAGCCCTCACGCAGGATATAGGAAAATGGAGTCCCGGAAGCCCAGACCTCAGCGATCATGCTGTAACCGGCTTTTCCTACAATGAGATCCGCAGAACGCACAAGATCCGGATGAAAAAATTCAGTCTGAAACGGAAGAAAAAGAAGATTGTCCTCTCGTCGCATCTGCGGGACACCGCCAGCAAAAAGGAAAATCGTATCCCTGTGTTTCTTTAATTTCTCAAGAAAAGAAAACCCGTCAGGATTCCCTCCACGTGAAATCAGCACAAGTTTTGATTCAGCACCAATCCCCAAGGCTTCGCGAACCTCCAGGCGAGACCTGCGGGACTCCCGACTGACCGGTGCAACCAGGGGTAATCCATCCACCCTTCGACACACCGGTACGCTCTGAATGTGCAGGGAAGATGACCCATATGTCTCCCGCAACTCTCGAATGGGTTCCTCAAACCTGGGTTCCTCCTTGAGGAATGCCTCGTAAACCCAGTCCCAACAAAAATTCTCAAAGAGTACTGATTTCAGACCTGAACGCTCCGCAACTGCCAATCCAAGTGCGGATACGTCCGAAAGCACCACCCGACAGTCGCGCACCTTCTCAGAATAGGCATCCAGCAGTTTGTCATCGATTGGAAACAATGCCTCAAGTTCCCGCAGGGTTGCCCCCACATCATGCTGAAAAACCGAGGTCTGCGCCAATCCCCCGTCAATCCGGGTCTCCACCCACTCGAAAGGGATGTTCAGGGATTCCTCAAAAAACCAAAGGGGCACACGGGTGTATAACCTTGCAAAGAGGCCAGGTTCAATCCTTGCAGTTTCATTCAGAATCGCACATGTCCGGGCCGCGTGCCCAAATCCATGGGAGGAAATAAAGCATGCAATCCTGTATTCACCAGCCATTTGTCAGCCTTCGGCACGGAAGTCGTCCAAATATACAGGATGCCTGGCTCCCTTTTCACGAGCCTTTAATTCAACGGTCCCAATAATTTTTTACAAAAAAAAGCCCGGAATCCTGGGCAAGGATTCCGGGCGCCTTGATGAGACAATGAGGATTGGTGAGGATGGGACATGAGTCCCAAATTCAAAATTTCAGGTTGTTTTGCGGGGTACCGTCGTGGGGCAACGGTGTGCTTATTGAGGTGGTATTCTGTTGGGAGTATTAAAGAATTACAGAACAATAATTCATTAAATCACTTATCCTTTGCAAGCTTAAATTCAGGAACTTTGGAAATATATTTTTCAGGCTCCTTTGCAAAAGCGGCTTTGCAATTGCCACAACACAACGCAATTACCTGCTCCTTGTAGGTAACTGTCTGGTTTGGGTTGATCGGTTTCCCCCTAAGCGGGCAAATCTTGTTGATGGGCTTTGGCGCGGGTTTCGCAGCCCCTTCAGGCACGGCAACAACCTTGGCAACAGGCTCATTCTCCCACCCGGTGTTGATGTATATTCCTGGCAGGGCTTTCTTTAACTCCTCCGCCTTTTCCTTGGTAACCTTGGTTTTCCAAAGGTAAAGCTTCTTGAGATTCTTAAGCCCCTTGAGGTGTGCAAGCCCGGCATCGGTAACCTCCGTGCCATAGAGGTTAAGGTACTCCAGGTGGGTGAATTTTGCAACGGTGGCCAGGGCCTTGTCCGTGATCTTGGTATTATCAAGGTGCAAACGGCGGAGTTCCTTTAGGCTGGCCAGGCTGGCCACGCCCGCATCTGTGATCTGCGTCTTGCCCAGGTTGAGCCACAGGGTCTGCGCGGCCACGGAACCAAGGGATGCCACCTCCTTGTCCCCAAATGTCTTCTGTACCGGCAAGGCATTGAGGGTCAGGGCATTGGACCCCTTGTGAATAGCAAGTGAGAGGACACCCGTGGATTCCAGTTTGGCAAGGGCTGCCGGAGACACGGCAGGAACTTCAGGAAGCTTGATGACCTTCATTTCCGCCTTCTTTGCCAACTTGCCCTTGGGAGGCTTGGCCAGAATCTTTTTCATTTCCTCCTGCACGGAAGCGGGTGCCTGGGCCACGGTCTTTTCGAGGCTCGCACCATCCTTGACCCACCAGTTTACAATTTCCTGCTGCGCCTTGCTGAAAGGGTCGAATGTGTCCGGGCCCTCAAACGGAGGCATGACGTCATCGTCGTCCTTGGGGAGGCTGATGCGATAGGTCAGTTCACTGTCCTCAATGTTGCCCTTGACGATGATGTCCGCCTTTGCGCCCTTCCCTCCCTTGAAAAGGTTTTCGACAGTATCCAGTCGGAGCTTGCCCTTTTGCTTAACCTCCCCGTGACAGGACACGCACTTTGCGTTGAAAAGAGGTTGTATGACATCTGCGTAAACCTTGGCCTCCTCAGGACTTTTTGCGCCAAATGCCACAGCAGCCAGACAGAGGGAGGGAATAGTGAGATAAATGGTTTTCATGGTTTTGGTCTGTATGTGAAATTAAATATAAAGTGTAGTTTGAAAATAGACCTAGCAAGCGTTTTTTGGAAAGGCAATTATTGAGAAGGCGGCTGTTCGCCCTTTAGGATGCAAAACTTGTCGCGTATCTGCCCCAGGCGGTCAAGGAGGCGAATTTCCATGCGATTGCCCTCGGAATCCAGAATGACGGAACCAAACTCATTGAGGGAAAAAAACATGACAGGGTGGTCCAGGCTGCCACCGGATATTTTCCCGGCATTGCCGGCCACGATATAGACAGTCCCTTCATTGGCACCCTTGGCCTTGACGCCCTTTCGATAGGCACCATCACCACCTTCGGCTTTCGGTTTCCCGTCGCCCTTGTCCAGGATCATTGCTGGCTTGAGGGTATTGGAAAACCCATTGTGGCCATTCAGAAGATAAGAACGCTCATAACAGTGACTGTGACCGGAGAGAACAAGGTCCACACCGCCCTTCTCCAGCAGGGGAAGGAAATTCTCACGCATGTCGCGCATGCGCCCATCACTATCCTTTACCTTGTCCGAATCGTGGCTGCCCTTGGTATACGGGGGATGGTGCCAGAATGCGACGATAAAGGTCTGGGTCGTTTCCTCAAGATCCGCCTGAAGCCACTTGTACATGTCACCCTCAACGGATCGGTCGGTATCATATGAATCCAGGCAGATAAAGTGAATGTTGCCGAAATCAAAGGAATAGTAGGCCTCGGTTCCGGATTTAACCCCGCCAGCTTCGGCATCGCTTGCCAACGTGAAGATCCCGTAGTATACATCTGCGCTGCGTTCATGGTTTCCACGGGTTGACCAAAGGGGACTCTGTAACAACAGGTCGGTGTATAGGTCGAAGACCGCACGCTGGTATTCCTTGTCCTTGCCGGAGTTGTAGGCATTGTCGCCCAGCATGAGCCAAAGATCGGTATAACGATCACCCTTCTCCTTTAGGTAGGCCTC
>CAJWSN010000068.1 GCA_913046175.1 uncultured Opitutia bacterium | reverse complement strand
CTTGGATTGATGCTGCTGGCTTGGCGGTGGCGAGTCGTCTGGATGCAGCCATAGGTCGCTCTTCGATCGTTTCCAACAACCTGGCAAGCACAAATTCTTTTCTGCAGACCCAGTCGGGGGTCATGGATACGGCTGCAGAAATCCTTGATCGCATGGGTCAACTAAAGTCCATGTCGGAGGGTGTCTTTGGGGATGCCACAGGTGCTTACCAGACCGAATATGCCGAACTTAGTGATCAACTTTCTGATTTGGGCACTGAAACTTTCAACGGGGTTCATCTTTTCAGTGACCCGGGAGGCAGCCTTGCCGTTATGGGCAATGAAAGCGGCTCAATAAGCTTCAACGTCACCCAGGGGAATCTGTCTGATGCTTTGTCAGATGTTACGGCCCAAGCCAATCTTTCCGATGTGAGTATGGATGACATCGAAGCCGCAACGCAGAACATATCAAACATGAAGTCGGTCAATGGGGCCGGACAATCCAGGATCGAAGCCTCCTTTGACCTGATGAAAGCCAGTTATAGCAATTACTCCTCAGCCTACAGTGTCATCATGGATCTGGACTGGGCGCGAGCCACTACGGACTTTGCCCTTTCCAATATCCGGAGTGAGGCCGGGTTTTCCATTTTTTCCCAGGCCCTGACGACTGGAACCATGGTTGGCGCACTGCTCAGGTGATCGGATCCCTGGTTCTTGGGGCGAATTGGCCGGTCAAGCCTCATGGCTGACATTACAATGGGCGAATAGACCACTTAATGGCTGCCCGGCCAGATTGGCTTTCCTTCCTCGTCCCATTCCTTCACCCGCCCAATGGGTTTTCCCTCATCCAGGGTCGTGGCCCATGCTTTCATCCCATTTGGATGATATTTAATCGCGACACCCGTGAATGGCTTGGCTGATTCTGGTTCGTGCCACAGACCGTCCCCTTTATAGACCAGTCGTTGAAACTCCACCTCCTTTGCCTCAACAGGCATATTTTTAACCGGATCACCACAACCGGCAAGTAGCCCCACGATTAAGCAGGTGGCCAACAATCTCCAATCATGATTTGCCTTTGACGCAGACATCACTTTTCTTCAAAAGTAATTTTTGCCCTTATGCTATAATAAAGAGGGCCGTTAGCTCAGCGGTTAGAGCAGGGGACTCATAATCCCTTGGTCGCAGGTTCGAATCCTGCACGGCCCACCATTGCAGAAGAAATCCATGTCCGACCCCGAGCAGGATCCCCCGAAAGAAAAGAAACCAGGCCAGGTTTCCAAGGGAGGGGATTTTCCTTTGCCTCCGGCATTACCCAAGGACCAAGGCCGCAAACGTGTTTCTTCCTTTCAGCCTCTTGGCTATTCACAACCACCATTCCCCCTCTCAAAAAAGAAACCCAAACCGCCCAAGTCCAAGGATTCCTGACTGGGGGTTTTGGAATTATTCCGGCAGTATTCTTTTCCGATAAATTCAACCTGGGGAAGTGGATGTTGTAATTCATCCCGGGTTTCTTTGAATTTCGAACTGCTGGTGCGGTGCCTTTGACTTTTTTACGGTGTAGCCTGGTTCTTTACCGAACCCGTGAAGGATCGCATCTGCCCGGTCTGCATCCACGCCTGCATTATGGGCGTGCACGAGGTATCGCAGGGTCAGTGACTTGTCCTGCTCGATGATATACGGCTCCAGCAGGTTGAAGGAAGCACCCATCCAGCCATCGGACCGAACATGCCAGTGTGCAGGAAACCCAGGATTGTCCATATGGTCGAAATAGGTGATGCCTTCAATGGCAGGAATGTGTTTGTCACCTACGGCCTTGGACACCGGTCCGCTGTAATCCATCCATTCCGCGGATTGGCCAAAGAGGTTGCGCTCGCCTTTCATCCCATGACTGTTGGTGAGTTGTCCACCGCCAAAATGGGCGGAAATACTTTTTGCCACACGCACAGCCAGAAATCCGAAGTTTGTCTTTCCCAGGGTCACTGGCGCACCTTTGGCCCGGAAGGTGGAATTTAGCTCCAGAAAGGTTTCTCCTGCGGTTCCGGGTTTCATCACTGCGACCAGCTCCTGTTCCATGATTTCCCTGCCTTCGTCATCAAACCAGCCAAGCAGCGCCGCCATGGCTGCCTCCTTAAGGCCATCCTTGTAGGAGAGCCAGAGTTTTTGGCGGATGCGTGCCTTCGATTGATTACTCCAGAAGTTGAAGCCGTTCACATTTTGGTGAGCGAACCACACGGAACGATGATGGTCGTGGTTGGGGGCGCCAGGGTGCCCCATGCGTGTAAGGCTTACGCCGGAAGGGCCGTTTAGCGGGAAGAAAAAGGGTCGTTGGTAATTCGGGCTAAAATGCCAGCGAAAACGTTCTTTACCCTTAATTTGGAATGAGGTCTGACTGTCTGGCAATGGAAGAGTTTCACAAGCTGGTTGTTGATAGGGCAAGGGATTTCAGTTGAGGTTTTTTGGAGGGTGCCTACCCATTGAATGGGAATCAACCGGAAACCCTCCTGTCACGATATGGTTTTGTCTTGGAAGCCCGTGTAATCCATGTGCCTGATTTTTTGAATGAAGACGCTTAAAGACATTGCCCGTGCAGAAGTTGGTGCAGTGTTGCGGGAATTGCCGGCAGATGTGCGGCGGGAAGTTGTCGGGATTCCGGTGGTTTGCGATGATTTGCCCTCCAGTGAGATGGTGAGAGATGGCGTGGCCAAAGACACCCTGGGCCTGCTCCTTGGCGGGAACCGGAATGAAGCGGGGGGTGGATGCATCACGATTCCAGTCCAGGTCTTTCTCTTTATGGAGAATGTTTGGGCTGAAGCTGAAGGGGATTTAAAGGTGTTTCGTGAGGAAATTCGCATCACGTATCTACATGAGTTGGGTCATTACCTTGGACTTGAGGAGGATGATATGGAATGTCGTGGACTCCTTTGATTCTTTCCAAGTTGCAAACAATATCTACCCTTAATGATCCATGGCTGAAAAACCCAAAGTTTGTGTGACGGATTTTGTTGCCGAACCCTGCGATATTGAACGCAATATCCTCGGCGACTTGGCGGAAGTGATTGCCTTGGACGTGGCAAATGAGAGCGAGCTTCCGGGCAGGATCGAGGACGCGACTGCCATTATGATGTATCATTGTATTCGCATGACAAAGCCCCTCATTGATAATCTGCTTCATTGCAGGCTCATTATTCGCTGCGGTGTTGGTTATGACAATATTGACATCCACGCTGCCTCCGAAAGGGGCATCCCCGTTGCCAATGTGCCTGACTACGGGACAGAGGAGGTTGCCGACTCCGCAATTGGCATGGCCCTGGCCCTGGCCCGGGGCATCCATTTCCAGAACTCCCGCCTTCAACGGGGTGAAGGGCCTTGGTCACACAACCCAGTGGCTCCGCTAAGGCGCCTCCGCGGCCGTACCTTTGGGATTCTGGGCCTTGGGAGGATCGGCAGTGCGGTGGCGCTTAGAGCCAAGGGCTTGGGTATGGAGGTGGCCTTTTATGACCCCTATTTAAAGGATGGCATGGACAAGGCCCTTGGTCTAACCCGCGTAGATTCCCTGGCAGAGCTTTTACGCAAGTCCCATATTTTCAGCATCCATGTCCCGGGCACGGAGGAGACGCGCGGTCTCATCAACGCGGAGACCTTGTCAATGTTGCCCGAGGGGGCTTTCCTCATCAACACAGCTCGGGGATCGGTCACGAATCCCGACGCGGTTGTGGAGGCTTTGGCAAAAGGCGGCCTCTCGGGGGCGGCAATCGACGTTTTGCCTGAAGAGCCACCGCCGGAAGATGCCGCCTATCTCAAGGCCTGGCGAAATCCCGAGCATCCCGCCTCAACCCGATTGATTCTGAACCCGCACAGTGCCTTTTACTGCGAGGAGGGAATGGATGACATGCGAATCAAGGGCAGCGAGAACTGTCGCCGGGCCATCCTTGGTCAGCCTCTGCGCAATGTGGTCAATGGCCTTTGAGTAGCACCGCTTCGACTTCCTCAAGCCTTGGCATGGATGGGGCGGTCCCGGGCTTTGTAACTGAAAGTCCTGCGACGGCATTCCCGAATTGCGCCGCTTTGACGGTGTCTCCGTTAAAACGTAGCAATCCGGCCGCAAACCCGCCGACAAATGCATCGCCTGCGCCGGTCGTGTCCACGGCGGTGATCCCTTCAAGGATTGAAACCGTCTCAAAAACTCCATCCTCACAAACGAGGCTGCCGCGCCCGCCCAAGGTAATTAGAAGAGTCCCCAGGCCCAGTTTTTGCCGGAGGGCATCGAGTTCGTCGCCGGTGTATTCGAGCGGGTCCTTCGAGGAATCACCGAGTTCAAGGGCTTCAATTATGGATGCAAACTCTGTTTCATTTGGAGCAAGGATGTCAACATGCTCGAGGATCGCCGGGTCAAAGTCTGGGCGCATCGGCGCTGGATTGAGGATTGTCGTAACTCCAGCATCGTGTGCGATCTTGAGGAAATGGGAGGTGGCTTCCAGGTTCGCTTCAAGCTGGCAGACAAGGATTTTTGCCGCGGTGACAGTTTCTTCAGCTACGTCCTCAGGTGCAAGAACCCCATTGGCTCCGAGGGCGACTATGATTTGGTTTTGCCCTTCCTCATCCACGAGGATGGCGGCTGTGCCGGATGTATGGCCGGGCTTTTCAATCAGTTGGCAGCTAAACCCCTCGGATTCGTAGAACTCCCTTGCTGCGGTGGCAAAGGTATCCGGCCCGACGGCTCCTGCATAGAGGATGCGCGCTCCGGCACGGCCCGCGGCGATGGCTTGGTTCGACCCCTTGCCTCCAGGGCCTGTCTGGAAGGTGCCGATCACGGTCTCGCCTGCGGCGGGGAAGTTGGGGGTGTTCCACGTCAGGTCCTGGACGTAGCTACCGATGATAAGAATTTCCTGTTCCATGGGGGTTCAGCTTTTTGGGTTGCCGATTGACTGGGTTGTGGATGTCGTGTGATTTCTTTTTCTTACTAGATGTTTTAAGGAGTCTGTCCACTCGAGATTATGAGCAGCGAAAAACCATACACCTTCTATTTTGCCGGTGAACTCTTTGACTTCAAGCACCTTACCGGCAACGTGATGCTGGCTTCAGCCATTGAGAAAATTTCTGGCGGACGCTACCAAACAAACCTCCCGCAGGACCTGGAACAACGTGAAGTGACACCGCACCACATCCGCGATCAGGATATCCTGACATTGTTGGAATCGGACCTTGGGGTATTTAACTATGATGGCCCGGAACTGGATTCCGGCACGGTGGTGGAATACCTTTTTGCCAAGTTTGCAGACATCCCATCGGTTCTTTTGCGTACTGACTTCCGGGGTGGAGGAGACCAGGAGCATTTTCCCTGGAATCTCATGACCAGCTTTTTCCCTCGCACAGAGGTTTTGCTCTTTGATGCCCTGGCTGTCTACAAGAAGAAACGTTTTGAGTTAAACGAGGACTCCAAGGGAGCGGCCAATGCGATGGTGGAGGAATTTGGCTCTGCAGTTGTTGCGGCATTTGACAAGGTGATCCAGGAACCTCCCGTCATGCCCGAGGCAGACCAGGGGACGATTTACCGCTGGCTGGCCGCGATGCCGAATTATGGTTCAACCTTTCCCAATGCGGATGAATTGATTCGCAAGGCAATGGAACGGAAACAACAAAAGGGCTTGATTTGATACATTAGGATGGAGCCAACGATCCTTCAGAACCCCATTGCAGACGACTGCCTGACAACGTTGCGGGATAAACAAACCCGCCCGGGAGCCTTTCGTGCGGCCGGCAGATGCTTGAGCCTGATCCTTGCTGCTGAGGCCGGTAAACTTTTGGGTACACAAGCCCAGGAAGTGGAAACGCCCCTGGAGTTGTTTACTGGCCGATCTCTGGCCCAGGGGGTGGTGCTTGTTCCGATCCTGCGTGCGGGGCTTGGCATGGTGGATGCCTTCCTGGAGTTGTTTCCCAATGCTGAGATTGGTCATGTGGGACTGGAGCGAAACGAAGAGACAGCTCAAGCGGGAAGCTATTACTGCAAGCTTCCGGAGCTCTTGGGGAAACAAGTCCTTCTATTGGACCCGATGTTGGCAACGGGCGGGTCCCTGGCAATGGCGACTGATGTCGTGAAGGCGAAAGGGGGGGAGAACCTGGCAGCCATTGCCATTATTGCCGCCCCCGAAGGGGTTGAGAAAATGCATGCAGACCATTCGGATGTACCCCTGATCCTCGGGGCGTTGGATCGTGAATTGGACGAACGAAAATACATTCGCCCCGGCTTGGGGGATTATGGGGATCGCTTGATGGGCACCCATTAAAAACTGCATTGCGCTTGAAGTCCTTTTCCGTAGATTGCGAATAAACTGATGCCTTCGAGGCGAACATGAGCCAAGAACACGAAGAATACCAGGAGGAAGCCCATGGGGACGCATCAAGCGACTACGACCTGGACAACAAGGTTTATCCCGTCGGTGATGATTACCTTAGCATGCGGGGCCTGTTGACCGAGTTTTCCAGTGAAGAGCACATGCAGGGCAACATGTCCCGAATGTCTGACTTGCACCTGAAGGTGGGTCGCCCCGTAAGTTTTCGTTACGATGATGACATCCTTTCCTGGCATGGGGGAGAGTCTTTGACGCAGGAGCAGATTGAGGGACTTATATTTCCCCTGCTTTCGGAAAAAAACCGAAAGCTATTGCAGGGAGGCAATGTCAAGGACCTGGATTGCGGTTTCTCCTGGGTGGAGGGTGGTGTCAATTTCCGGATCAATCTTTTCCATGACCGGGATGGTGAGGAGTGGTGCGGTGGTTGGCATACTCTGTTAGGTCGGGGTTGCGGTTAGTTTTGGAGGTTTTTTAGCGTATGAAAGTTTAAAAATGCTTTCCAAATGCTTGATTATGAATAAATAAATAATCAAATAATCAAATTTATTCTGTGAATGGAAAAATTTACGTAAAAGTTTATAAAAATGTGTGAAAATTTTATAAAAATATAAGTGTAAAGTTTAATAAAAATATAAGTGTAAAGTTTAATAAAAATATAAGTGAAAAGTTTTATAAAATGTGAAAAGTTTTATAAAAATATAAGTGAAAAGTTTTATAAAATG
>CAJWSN010000067.1 GCA_913046175.1 uncultured Opitutia bacterium | reverse complement strand
CGAGGCAACTTCCTTAAAAGACCCAAGCTAGATGGCAACTAGTTGAAATGCCAATGATAGATTTGCTCCGACTCCCCGTAGTTTTTACATCTCAAGCAGTATACATAAATACTTTACATACCATGAAAATATTCCGTGTCCCTCTTGCTTCAATCTCCCTCTTGGCAGTCATCTCGGGCTCCAACATACAAGCGCAAGGTTTGTCACCTAAGTTTAGTCAGGACATCAAGCGTGATGTCAGTGCTTTTGTCCAGGGCTCAGCAAACCTCGAGCAACAAAACACTTTGCAACAGAACCTGACCGACCTAATCAATCGCACCGGTACTGACAAGCGAATCCTCTCACAAATTGTAAGCGAGGCCATTAACTCAGCAAGCGAAACCCCCGGACACAATATTCAGAAAATCGGGCGGGTCATTCAAACTGCAACTCTTTGCGCCATCAGCGCTGCACTTGCAGCAGAAACCGCAAACGCTGAGGAGGCGGTGGAGACCATCACAAACGCCGTAACCTTCCAGTTTGTCTCACTCTCGGCCAAAGGAGACAGCGCCCCGGAACAAAACCTGATGCTCGTCACCCAGGCCATAGCCTTTGGGGTTGGAGTCGCCATTCTTGACCACGGCTCAGACAATGCAACGAGTCTCTGTTCAACACTTGCCCAGGGAACCCTGAATGGAACCATCCGTGCCTCAACCATCAACAACTTTGATCCTACACAGACCACATCCTACGCTTGCCAGGGAATGATTCAGGGAATGATCCAAGTTGCCTCGATTAACAAGGCAGATGGGGCCGGACTTTGTCAGGCCATATCTCAGGGAGCCTTCTCTGCAACAATCACACAATCCGCACAAAAACCAGATCAAGCCGGAATAATTGGGCAAGCTGCAGTACGTGGATTGTTGGACGGTGTCTTTAATTCCAGGGCAAGAGCAAAACTTGATGGGAAAGCCCTCGCTTCCTATGCGGGCTCAACGTACAAAGGAGTGAAGCAAACCCTGGCAGGGACACTCCCTGCAGGAATCAATAAAAAAACCTTAAAGGATGCCGCCTTCGACACATGGTCAACCAAGGTCTACAGTCTTATCCCAAACGCTGATGAGCTCCTGCAAAAGGAGATAGTTATCAGCCTCTATCAAAATTCGGAGGGAGAACCTGAACTACAGGCTGCAATTACTCAGGGGGTGATTCAAATCCTGATCCAGAACGACAAGGCAAAACGTGCCTTGGCGCTTCTGCCAATAATGGCCGAAAGCGCTGTTGAGTCGATGTTTCTAAAGGAGGATATCACCTACGAAAACCTGGAGCCTTTTTATTCGACAGGTGTCACACAGATCATGGGCGCCCAAGATCCGAAAGCAGATGCTGGTTCTACAATCTCAAAAGCTCACACGGCACTCCTGGCAGGATCCTTAAATGCAGCCCTAAAACTGAAAAAAGATCCTTTGCGTAACATCAGCCGTATTTCAGAAATCCTAGCCCGTTGCGGAGTAAAATCCAGCCAATCGCTTTCACTAGATAAAGCAATTTTCCTCAAAAACTGTTCTAGTGGGCTGATGGACGCCGCAGTCAATGCAACAGTCGCCGAGGGGTTGGCCCTACCGGAACCGGCTATGCTTGTTGAAGGTACCATGGAGGGATTAAGTATTGGAATCATTCGTGGGCTAATTGCCAACAACGTCCCCTTGGAGGGTGCAGGCAATGTTATCAAGGCGGCCACACAATCAGCTGCGGGAGCAGCCATACGTATCGGCAAAGAAAAGAAAATGGAAAGTGGTCAGGTAATCGACTTTGCCCTCAAGGCCTCCCGAGGATGTTCCAGCGGCATTGTCAAACTGCTTGAGAACAAGCTGACAAGCAAAGGTATTGGCTCATCTGGAAGCAAGATACTGGAAAGCGCCAGCAATGGAGTTGCAATGGGCATTCTGCCAAGTCTGATTCCCGCAGGAGGTGACACTCTTATCAGTCAACAGGAACTCGTTCAATTTGCTGAAGCCACAACCTTCGGCGCAACACGCGGGGCCGTATTCGAGGGGTCCAGTGAAAACGCGGCTGACTACGCACAGGCAACATCCAGTGGGTCTGTGTTGGGTACCATTGCCATCGCGACTCATTTATTCAGCAAACCGGATGAACTGGAAACCCTTAAGGAAATTACATTTTCCGCCTGCAAGGGAGCCGCCAAGGGTGCAATATCTGCAGGTGCGGACACCAATAAGGATCTCAAGGCTATAGCACGGTCCTCTTCCTATGGAGGAACCTCCGCCGCAACCTTGGCTGCCATATCTGCTGGTCAACCTGCCCCCATCCTCTCCGAGATTGCCAGGATGGCATCCAGGGGAATGGCACAGGGAACCATGGAATCCGCCTTTCGCACTCTTGTAGGTGGGGGAAACCAACAACCAGAAAAAACTCCTGGTGCTTCAGAGGGAAATTAACACCCCCGACATTCAAGCCCCACACACCCCATGAAAAATCTAGCCGCAGTTTCAATTCTGGTGCTCACTTCTGTGTTTCTGACACAGGCAAAGGCTCAGAATATGGCATTTCAGCTGGCAATGGGGGAAATTGTGGCAGAAAGCGCAGCAGGTGCAAGCGCTGGAGCGACCTTTGTCGCTGCAGTTAGCGGACAGTCCACCGAAAACATTATGGCCGTTGCATCCGGATCCATTAACGGCTTTGCACAAGGTGTAGCCGAAACTGCAGAAGCCGTTGGCATTTCAATGACAAACCTGGTGAACACAATTCAAGCCGCATCCCAGGGAGGCGCTGACTTGGAGGAAGTCTCTGAGGCGGTGATATCCCTTGCCCAACAGTCTGGGGTACCTGCAGATGAACTTGTTGAAAATGTGGAAGCCTACAGAAGGGGCGAAGTCACAAAAGAAACACTAGCCCAAGTTATTCAAGAAACAACCTCGGGGTTGATTCCTGCAGATGGACCAATTCAGGGCATGCTAACCCAATTGGTTCAAACAAATCCCAATCGGGCCATCATGGCCGATTTTGCAACTCAAATAACGGACATTGTTCAACCGCTTATACCAAGGGTGGACCTCTTGGTGGCCATGGCGATACAAGGGGCCATAAGAGGGGTTCTTGAAGGGGCTGAGGACGCAGGACTCAACGCTGGTCAAATTGCGCAGATTCAGACGGCAACGCAAAATATTTCTCCTGCTGTAACCAGTACACTTGGAAGCATTAATCTGGCTGACGTACTGTCATTTGCTCCTATTGACACTCTTTTGGCGCAAAGCTTGGAAGGGCCTCCATTAGTGGACTTGGATGATCCACTTCTGACGGAGATAGCGTTTGAAGATATTATTGAACCGATTCTCACAGACCGTGATAAAGATGGACTGTTCGATATAGATGAACAATTTCGCGGTACAGACCCAGAAAATCCAGATTCAGATGGAGATCTCCTGAAAGATGGTGCGGAAGTATTTATGCATTCCTCGGACCCAACCGTGAACGACACGGATGGAGATGGCGTTTCCGATTCCATTGAAGTCGGCATCGGTGAAAACCCAGCATTGGCCACCACCTATGGACCTGACACTGATGGGGATGGCATTCCCGACTTCTATGAAACCACATTAGTAGGCACAAACCCCAACCACCCGGACACAGATGGAGATGGATGGACAGATGGCTTTGAAATAGGTGTGGGGTATGGAGTGCTAACCTCCGATGCAAACAATCCTCTTGTGAAAAACGTAAGGATTGACGCCACAGGATATACGGTGTCACCGATTGGTGAAACCGTGCAGACTTGGCTGGTGGGTCAAGAAATGACTACCCCAGGTGGGTGAAGTTTTACTTGCTGGCTCAGGTCAGAATCCCCTCACCTTCGCGTAGGAAATCCAAGGCCTTTTCGGGCAGAGGTGTAGCTCGGGGATAACGATATTCCTCACCACGGAAGTTGCGGATCACAATTTCTGATTCCGTGACTTCCTTTACATAATCAGGGTTAATAGGAACCTTGCCTCCACCCTGCGGTGCATCAATCACGAACTGGGGGATGGCATACCCTGACGTATGTCCACGTAGACCTCGAATTATTTCGATCCCTGTTGCCACATCAGCCCGCAAATGAGCACTGCCAGTAATCAGGTCACACTGGTAAAGATAGTAAGGTCGAACCCGCATCATCAACAAGCGATGGACGAGTGAGCGCATAACTTCAACAGAGTCATTAACCCCACGCAAAAGAACCGACTGATTACCCAGCGGAACCCCTGCAAATGCAAGGTTTTCGCAAGCCTCAAACAACTCCCCGGTACATTCACTGGGATGATTCAAGTGAAGACTCATCCAAACAGGACCCTGCTCCTTCAAGATCTTCAGGAATTGCGGGGTTATGCGCTGGGGAAGAAAAACCGGCACCCTCGACCCAATTCGGATAAATTCGACATGTGGAATCCCTCGCAAACGTTTCAGCAAATACTCAAGCTTGACATCTGAAAGCAACAATGGATCGCCGCCACTAATCAGCACATCCCGCACCTCGCCATGCTCCTCGATGTATTGTAAACCAGCTTCGAAGTCGGGATGAAAATTGTAGTCTTGGGCATTTGAAACCATCCGACTACGCGTACAATAGCGACAGTATGCTGCACAACGATCGGTAACTAGGAACAGAACCCGGTCAGGGTAACGATGGACAATACCCGGGGCAGTCATGGAAAATTCCTCTCCGACCGGATCCAAAATTTCATTGGGCATAACCCGCAATTCCCCGCCAAGCGGAATTACTTGGCGACGGATGGGGCAGTCCGGATTCTCCCGGTCAATCAGGTTAAAAAAGTAGGGAGTGATTGCCAGAGCCAGTTTCTTGTTGGCATGCAGACAGCCTTCACGCTCATCAGGGGTGAGTTCCATGTACTGCTCCAACTGATCAATGCTGGTAATACGGTTCTGAAGCTGCCAAATCCAGTTGCCCCAGTCCTCGGAATTAACATGGCTCCATAACCCTTGGCCACGGTGCCATTTCTCTGGTTCATCATTAGGAAACATCAAATCGAAAAGCCAAAAAAAATAGTTTCTCCAAACAATGCGTCAATCCTTCCTTATCGACACAGATTTTGGCAAAAGACTATTGATTCAATTGGGAGAACCTTTTGGATTCAAATTGCATGAGAGTCAAACACAACGGAATACTCGCGCTTGAGGACGGCACGATCTACTTGGGTTACGCGATGGGAAGCCAAAAGACGGTAACTGGAGAAGCAGTTTTCAATACCAGTATGACGGGTTATCAGGAAATCCTGACTGATCCATCCTACTACCAACAGGTCGTCGCCATGACTGCATCTCAGATTGGCAACTATGGTGTCAACAGTGAGGACGTTGAATCTGGGTCACCAAAAGTCCTGGGGTTCGTGGTAAGGGAATCCTCTCCCCACTACAGTAACTGGCGAAGTGAGGGCAGCCTTTCAGATTACCTGGAGAAACATGAAATCCCAGGACTTGAAGGCATTGATACCCGGGCCCTGACCAAACGATTGAGAAGTGCAGGTGCAATGAAGTGCTGTCTTAGCACAGAAGGGATTGACCACATAGAAGCTATCGAAAAAGCCCGTAAGTGGGGCGGTCTTCAAGGTGTGGACTATGTAAAGGAAGTCACTGCACCGCTAAGCTATCATTGGGATCAGGATGGAAAGGACAGCCAGCCATTCACGTTGGAGGGAACCAATCTCCTAAATACCCCTCAAAAGGAAAAGACCTACAAAGTTGCTGCATATGATTTTGGTGCCAAATTATCAATTTTCAGGAAATTACGGCAACATGGCTTCCAGGTTCATGTCTTTCCTGCAGATACCCCAGCGGAAGCCATCCATGAAATAGAACCCGATGGCCTTTTCCTTTCCAATGGCCCAGGCGATCCAGCTGCAGTCGGTTATGCGCATGAAAACGTTCGCAAGCTTCTTCCCCACTTCGCAACTTTTGGAATTTGCCTGGGGCATCAAGTCATCACGCATGCATTGGGTGCCGAGACTTTCAAGTTGAAATTCGGACATCGCGGAGGAAACCAACCCGTCAAGAACCTGGAGACAGACCGAATTGCCATCACATCACAGAACCATGGATTTGCCTCCACCGAGGAACAGTTGGCAAATCGCGGTGCAATTGTCACGGAAATCAACCTAAATGACAAAACAGTTGAAGGATTGAGACACAAGGATTACCCAGTGTTTTCCGTTCAATATCACCCCGAAGCCGCTCCTGGCCCTAATGATGCTGATCCCCTCTTTGAGAGTTTCTACAATCTAATCGAGAAAACCAAGGGTTGAAGACAAAATCTCAGGCTAACAATTCCTCCAATCGTCGTGCATCTTCCGGAGTATCCAACCCAACAGTGGGCTGGTTGGAAATCCCGACCGAGATTTGGAACCCATGTTCCAATGCACGCAATTGCTCCAGAGATTCCACACGTTCAATGCTTCCTGGATTCAAATTGCTGAATTCCTTCAGAAAAGACTGCCGGTAGGCATAAACACCCATATGATGAAAACAGGCGTTCTGCAGGAACCATTCCTTTGAAATCGGCGATGCAACTCCTCGCGGAAAAGGTATAGGCGCTCGTGAAAAATATAGAGCATGTCCCTTGTGATCAAGAACCACCTTTACACAGTTGGGGTTCATGAAGTCAGCCTCGGAGATCAAGGGAAAAGCCAATGTCGCCATATCAGCACCACCACGAATCAGCCCATCCAACAAAATCAGTTGATCTGCTGTCACCAATGGTTCATCGGCCTGCACATTCAGGACGTACTCCGCTTGTAACGTCACGTTCGCTTCAGCGATCCTGTCGGTCCCGGTAAGATGATCACCCTGCGTGCGAAACACATTGTATCCAGCGTCCAGCAAAACGTCCTCCAGTTCCTCATCCTCCACGGCAAAGTAGAAGGGCAATCCTGGAGTTACAGAAGCAAGTCGACTCGCTGTCCAGAGAATCAAGGGTTTGCCATGAATCTCATGCAAAAGTTTGCGGGGAAACCTCTTTGAGCGAAGCCTTGCCGGCACAATGATCAATGACTTCCCGGTGCTTTCGCTTTCTACCATCTTGGAAATAGATAATAGTTATTCGTTCCAAGTTGGAGAGGAAAGCATTAAAAAGACGAATTGGAGGCAGTTCCCTGCTTTAAGCTCGGGAATCATAGCCTCAAGTCGCTCAGTCTCCAACCCCAAAACGAGCAAATCTTCGAATAACTAAATTCTCGCCAGTTGCAGAAATCTTTTCCGTGAGCAAATCCCCAATCG
>CAJWSN010000066.1 GCA_913046175.1 uncultured Opitutia bacterium | reverse complement strand
GGAAAAGTCCTTTAGGATTGGCTTGTCTTCGATGCTAACGTTGAGCTTCTCTATTAGAAGATTGTCCATTGAGTCTGTTATATTAGAAATTTGCGTTAGAAAAAATTCACCCCACTTTTCCCCGGATCAGGATTTCCATCCCGTCCATCTGGAATCCATCCGGAAGTTGTCCCTGAATGTCATCGAGCAGGTCAGTGTCGAGTTCCACATCATAAACCCTTCCGCTTTTCTGACAGTGGAAATGGGCATGCTCGCTAAGGTTTGGACAATAGCGTGTGGATTCCCGCTCGAAATGCACCTGCCGGACAAGGCCACACGCAACAAGTGTATCAAGACAGTTGTAGACCGTGGCGAGGGACATTCTTGGCATGGACCCACGTGCCCGAAGGAAAACCTCATCCGCAGTCGGATGGTCCCGCTTGTCCAAAAGGATGTTAAAAATGTGTTCACGCTGCCTCGTGTAACGCATGCCTTTTTGGCTGATTGCATCCCGCAGGCGGGTTTTCCTGTTGTCCCTTGAAATCATGGTTGAATGCCTGAGATTGGGTTTATTGAAAAAAGGTCACGGAACTTGGTTCTTATTTGGAATTATTACAAATAAAAAATGCCCATGGACAAGGTTTTTCAGGAGGGCCGATTTGCTAGGCATCCATGCCACATCGAAAACCGATGTTTCCGGTGGAGGAATCCGGGGTGTTTTTGGTCCGGGCTGAATTCCTGTAGCGG
Organism: uncultured Opitutia bacterium; assembly: GCA_913046175.1. Lineage (GTDB taxonomy): Bacteria > Verrucomicrobiota > Verrucomicrobiia > Opitutales > JABJCN01 > JABJCN01. Next base: position 6,690 of record CAJWSN010000066.1, on the reverse strand, counting down.
TTGCAATAGGAATGGTGGCAAAGGTAGGAGCCTCCCCGGATTACTTTTTCATGCCCTGCAGGCGGGCCACTGGGGTTTCTGTCAACAGAATCGGCATGAAATTTAGTGGCCCACCAATCCGAGCACCATTCCCAAACGTTGCCGACCATATTGTACAAGCCGAAATGGTTCGGTGGAAAAGCATCGGCAGGAGCTGTCCCAAAAAATCCATCCGCCTTCGTGTTCGCGTCCGGGAATCGGCCCTGCCAAATATTGCATTGATGCCTTCCCTCAGGCGTAAGCTCATCCCCCCATGGATAGAGTTTCCCATCCAGCCCGCCACGAGCTGCAAATTCCCATTCAGCCTCCGTGAGAAGTCGCTTTCCCGACCAGAGGGCATAGGCTCGCGCATCGTTCCAGGAAACGTGGACCACAGGATGATCAAGGATTTTACGAATGGAGCTTCCGGAACCTGTCGGACGTTTCCAGCAACTATTCCTTACCGCATGCCACCAAGTGGACTGAGGATGCGAAATGCCCGATGCAGATGCCCGCCTTTTATCACGCAGGAAACCGACAAAGACAAAAGACCATCCAAAGCGCTCGGCCTCGGTCACATGACCGGTGTCCTGGACAAATGCCTTGAACTGACGATTGGTCACCGCGAGGACATCAATGAAAAAAGAATTCAGTTTCACCTGCCGCACAGGTCCCTCCCCATCAGACCGCCAAACCTCATCGCCGTTGGATCCCATGTTGAAGAATCCGCCCTCTACACAAGTCATGCCAGATGGATTTTTTGTCATTTAAATATCTGAAAATTAAGGCGTTTTTTCTGTGGTTAAGGAATTGTAGAACTCTATGAAAGCTTTATATTAACAGTAAATGGATGTTTAGAGACAGTCATCAGCAAGGCTATTTTAGCCTTCCAAGGCTTGATATTTAAACACATCTAATTATACATTTTGCGCTCCATTGCTGAAAATTGACCGTTACCTGCGCCACACATTTCCGTCACGGCCAATCCTCGGATAAAATCCTCCGGGGCACGTTTATCTATGTACTTTGTGCATTGCTGGTTCTTTCCGCGCAGGGACTCCGGGCACAGCCGGCTCCGGTCAAGAACATGGACGACATCAGCAATCAGAACCTTGCGGCAATGATGCAAAAAAAGCTGGGGGAGGCAGACTTCTACGGGGCCATCCCGGTCCTTATGGAAGTCAAAAAGCGGATCAAGGCGGGGGAACTTCCCGCCAGCAAACTCGACAAGATCGACTTCATTATAGGGCTCGGTTACATGAAGGGATATTCTGCCTCCCGTGACAAAAACCTGCTGAGCAAAGCGGCCAAGGCCTTCGATCACTACCTGAAAGAACACCCGAGTGGATCCGACATCCACTACGTCCTCCTAAACAAGGTGGACTGCCACCGGGGCACCGGAGACTTCAAGGGGGCGATCAAGACACTGAAGCTCCTGCTGACCACAACCCATATCAACCGCCTGAGAATTCAGGAAAGGATGGATTGCCTGGAAAAACTGGTTCAGGCCTACTACTTTGAGCAAATGTGGGAAGAGGGACTTCCTTGGTTTGAGAAATTTCTAAACTCCACGAACAGCGTGGAAAAGAAAACCATGGCCGCAGCAGCCCTTACAGAAGCCTACGTTGCCAAGGGCAAGTTCGACAAAATCGATACCCTGCTCCGTTATCTCAACACCAATACAAAGACCCGGTTTGACCCGCGCCTAAACTACCAGTTCCTGCAAGCTGGCGACCATCTTGCCTCCATCAAGAATTACCAGAAAGCCTCCCTTTTTTATTCCCTGACAATGGCTCCCAAGGAAATTGTCGAATCCTACAAGGGGCTTTTAACGGATATCAAGCCACGCCTGGATTACTATAAGAAGAGGCAAAAGAAATTTGGGAAAAACTTTCCGAGCAACGAGGAAAAAATGCTCAACAAGCTTCAACTGGAGTTCGACACCATCTCCCGAAAACAAAAACGGGTGACGGAAATGCTCCAGACACCTGACAACGACTACACCAAGGATCTTCGATGGCGCAAGGCCAAGAACTTCGAGTCCATGGGCCGGGACTGGGAAGCCTATTGGGGCTTCATGGGACTGGTCACAGACTACCCGAAGGCCGATAAGGATCGACGCGAGAATTACATGTATGCCACCTTTGTACAGGCGGAGAAAATCGGCAAGCGAGATGCAGCGCGGGAAATTGCAGACCGCTACCTCAAGAACCCTGACTTCCAAAAATACGCCTACGAAGTGGGGCTCAGGCTAGCCGGCATGTACAAGGATCAGGCGGAGAAATACAAGAAGCAGTCAGAAACTGCGGAGACCCCCCCCGAGGCCGAGCACTGGCGACGTAGAAGCAACGAAAACTTCGATGACATGTGGGCCCTCTGCACCAAGCTGCTTGACCAGAAACCCAAGGACAAACTGGCAAGCCACGTGGTCTATATGATGGGTAGCGGATGGATCGCCCGGGGAGAGGAAAAATTCCCCGAACTTGTGGAGACTTTTGAAAAGCTGCTTGCAAAGGATTACGGCGGTGAAAAACCAGACATGATTCAGGGCCTGCACTACTGGTCCGCACTGGCCCTGCTCTTCATGCAGGAGTACGAAAAAGCCAAGGAAAGCTTCGATGCCGTTGCCAAAGACTACCCCGAAAGCGACTACTTCGAGGACTCCATGTTCCGTCGTGCAGTCTGCGCCAAGGGCATGGAGGAATATGAAACTGCGAGAAGCCATTTTAAAACCTTCCTGGAGAAATTCCCAAAGAGCAAGATGCGAGGGGAAACCGAGGTGTTCCTAGGTGACATCTGCGCCAGTGAGGAAAAGCCGGATGAAGCGATCGCACACTACAGGGTCGTGATCTTCGGCAATGAGGACGGTCCGGTTACAACCGATTACAAGTTTATCGACCACGCCGTTTTCGAGGCAGGCTCACTCTTGGAGGACAAGGAGAACAGCGAGGGCTACAAGGGGGCGAAGGAACTCTTTGAAGAATATATCAAGGCGCATCCCGAGGGCGACCACTCCAAGGCCCTCCTTGAAATCGCACGACTGCTGGAGCTGCTGGATGACCCAAGCGAGATGTTCAAACGCTACTACAGCACAATTCTTGAATACGGGAACAACCGAAACGGCCTTGGCGTGGACGACACCCTGCGCAAGTACCACGACAAGTATTATTCCTATTTTGGCCGCTTCAATGCCACCTACCAATTCATGCTGAAACTGGATACAGATGCTGCCTTTCGCCAAAAGGTGCTTTCTGACCGCAACAACCTCTTCACCGCATTGCGTGAATACGAGGGGATCGACAAGGATGTGAAGGAAAAATTTACCCTTGATGCGGCTTATCGTCAGGAACTCATCGCCGATACAACCCCGATGAAAGCGTCCATGAACGACTTCAAGGAAAAACTTGACGGTCTCCCGCCCAAGCCGCCTGAAGAAACCTTCGCCGGGCTGCTTAAGCAATCCATGTCTGATGGACGGGATACGCTGAAGTACAGGCTCATGATGTTTCTCGACGGGATTTTTAAGAAAAAGGGAACAAGCCTTGTAAAGGAAACCACCCTCAAACTGCCACCCTTCTTTGATATCCCGGATTTTCAGAAGGCCAGCCCCAGCACACTCCTGTGGATGGCCGAGTACAACCTCGCCAATAAATCACCTGTTGCCGTGAAAAAGGCCAAAATCGCATTGGTCAGCATAGTAAAAAGCTTTCCCGGCACACCCGATGGGGAACTACCCGCACTCATGTTGCTTGGGCAGATGGAAATCCAAAACGGCGAGTCCGCCAACAACCCGGAAGCCCGAAAGAACAACTACCTGCAGGCCTACAAATTCTACAAGCGGGCCCACGACTATTTTCCTGCAAGCGCTGAGGCCAAGTATGCCGCCCTGAGGCAGGCGGACATGCTCAAGGAGCTTGGCGACCACACAAAGGCCATTCTTCTTTACGGCGAAATCCTGAATGTCCAGCAATGGCGCGGGGCCGTCTTTGCCGAGGCCACCTTCAAGATCGGTGAATGTTATTTTGACCAGAAGCTGATCGAAAAGGCCTTCCCTTACTTTGAAGCTGCATATGTCCGCTATGGAAGGTATACAGACTGGGCTGCACAAGGCTATCTCTACCACGCCAAGTGCCTGAAGGCCCTGGGGCATGGTGGAGACGCCACCAATGTCCTGCGCGAGGCCATAAGTAATCCCCAGATCAAGGGATCCAAGTATTTCGCAGCCTTGAACCAGGAACTTTGACCAAAGTTGAAGCCCCCCTCTGACACATGCGTCTTTCCCGCCAGATTGTTCTGATCCTGCTTTCCGCTTTGGGATGCATCCCATTGGCCACCCCCCTTCTGGCACAGGATGCAGGGAGGAATGAACTAGCGCCAGTTCCACCCCCGCAAAACCCCGTTTACTACCTGAACCGATACGGGTTGCTTGGAGTCCCGGCCACCATTCACAACGCCGGGAAAGTAGAAACCGTGGTGATCCTCGGGAGAAAAAATGAAAAAGGCATCCTGGAGGGTGTGGACCACAATGGAAACATACGGTACAGGCCCACCCTCGCATTCGATATTGAAGCCCAACCTTCTTACGGATACCGTTTCAGTGGCAACGGATATACCGGTGAATCCAACCCAATCCTTGAGTTGCAGGTCGGCCACTCCTACATCTTCAATATCAAGAACCTGGAGAGGTACCCCATGATAATTGATGTGCCCAACCCCAACCGGTCCTTTGAAAAAATCAAGTACTCATCCTTTGAGGTTCTTAATAATGGATCCGACCTGAATGCTGTGAGGTTCTCACCCTCTCCGGACACATTGGGCCAACTGGGATACCTGAATCAGTCGTTCCCAAAGATGAAAGGGCAAATTACAATCAATTACACGCCTGTCCGGGATGACCAGTTTGAGTTAATTTACCAATCGGTAAGCTACCGGCGTCCATTCATAAGCCAGTACCTCTCACTTCTTGCAAAGGGCTTCATTGCAAGGCCCTCCCCACTTGGGTCCAACAGCCTCATGCTTTACAATGAAATTCTCGATGGATTCAAGAACGGCGCAAACTGGTACAAGAACCTGACAGTCCATGAGGAACCGGGATACAGTCTGTTCATGCTGTACAAGGATCCCGCCGCAATGCTCGCAAACTATAAATTTTCCCGAACGTTTCCACGTCCTGAGGTCGTCGCAGAACAAAAAATTTATCTCCTCAACGCCCTAAAGAAGTATGAGGAAAGCAGTTTTCTCCTGCTCAAGGTGCGCACCAGGGAAAAGGAAGCCGAGGCTTTCATTCGGCGCCTCATTCATTTTGAGGCCCTGACACGTCCGGAAATTAAAACCATCCTTCAAAATCCGGCCCTGCCCGATGGATTCCGTATCAGCGAAGCAAAAAGCAAAATGGAGGTGCGCTCAAAACGTTCTCTGTCGGATTTTGAAGCCCAAAAGGAAGGTTTTGATCAACTGATGGAACGATTCAAGAATCTTTCCATCACCTATGCGATCAACACGGACCGCTTCCAGGAGGCAAGGGGGTACATAAATGACGGCGACTTTGCCCGCGGCCTGCACCTGCTGCGACCCATTGTCTACCCGGTGATTAAACTTGCCCCCATCCCCAGGTACATTGGCCAAAACCGAATTTCCAATTTTCAGGATCATGTGGAATTTCTCCTTGAAACCCTCATCCAGGCAGCAGGTGATGATGAGACCCCGGCAAACTACAAGACGGCATATACGCAGGAAGCCTTCACGATCATCTATATCCTGCCGCTGTTTGAATTGGATAATAACAACTTTATCCTCAAGGCTCTGGATGTGGTGGGGCTCCTGGCCAGAACCGGCCTGCCTGACAACATGAAACGCGCCCACATCCTTCTCAATATCATTCCATTTGATAAAAGGGATGAAGACATGGTCACCGCTTTCTTCAGGGTTGCCGGTGATTTCCGGTCAGCCGGGTATTACAATGATGCCCTTGGCATTTACGATCAATTCCTCCCCTTAAAGCAATCCCCCTACTTCAGGGAAGCCTGCCTATGGGGTGCCTTTTGCCGTGCCAGCACCAATCCGCCTGCCTTTGGTGCGTCAGAACTCTTTCTCGAACAATTTCTGGACACCTACAAGACGCCCAATGGCTTGCCAGGAGCTCCTGGAAGAGATGAATCCATCTATTCCCTTTGGCGGCTTATTGAGGCCCTGCTTGCCTTCAAGGATCCCCAGGATCGTCTTGAGGAAGCCATGGACAAGGTGAGTGAAGCCGTCGTCTTCTCACGCATCGGCTATTCCTGGGTGCCTGAAATTCTCTCTCTCTCTGCCCAGTGCTATGAAAAAAAAGGAAAAATCGAAAATATAGTACGCACCATTATTGGCATTGAATAGGGGATACCAAAAGCCAATAATTTTCCGATAAAAAAGCCTTTGCCAGAATTCTTTTGACTGAATTGTGTTCCATGTTTCTTCGGCATAGTAGCTTTCTCTTGTCAATCTAGGTATTTCTTCTGATATCGGTGGTGCGGGTTCTAAATTTAGCCCTGTGTATACTTTTCCCATTATCTCGGGCCGTATCCAATGATCCTGGGATGTGGAATTTTCAAACGCATCCACTAGAGGTACGCGAATGATAAAAAAGGTTCCCAAGAACAAAGCTACGGCGGCAATTCTGATTTTCCAATCCTGTCG
>CAJWSN010000065.1 GCA_913046175.1 uncultured Opitutia bacterium | reverse complement strand
TTGAATGTATACTGAAATTATAATCAGGCTGCCCACGCACAGCCTTTGCCACAGGGGTTTCAGGGAAAGGAAGCCAAGAGGTAACACGAGGATGGGCACAATGAGCGTGAGGAGCCGGTTGCCCCATGCCCACCCTCCTTGATAGCTCACCCAGGAAGCCATAAACGGGAACCATAGGGCACAGATGGCAAGAAGGAGGAGCCCTTCCTTGGCTTTTTTTCTAAAAAGAGGGATCCATGCGGGCAAGGTTGCCAGCAGAATGGGGTTGAATGCGAAAAGACCCCGCTGCGGGGTGAAGAACGAGTCCACAAAATCCCGGCTCAGGTGGTCCAGGTTGAATTTGCTTTCGACCGAGGAATACCCGCTTTGGGCAGGGTCTCCAAAACGCAGGTAGTTATAGAGCATGAGGCTCAGGCCGGCAATTGTAACAATGGAGGCAAAGCGAAGCACATCTTTTATCAGCAGGTGGTTGATGCCCTTGTGCCGGAGCAGAAGATAAAATGCACATGGTGCCCACAGCACCACATTGACCAGCTTCATAATGATCAGTCCGGCGAAGAATGCAGAAGCCCACATGGTGTCTTTTTCCTTCCCCCGGATCAGAAAATACAGGGTGCCCATCAGGAAGAAGCACTGGGTGATCTGTGAATAGTCTGTCACCGTGTATTTCCAGCACATCGTGGCGATTGCAGTTGTGACAACGACCAATCGCGCACGATTCTCCTTCATGCCCAATTTTTGGCAGATGCCATAAAGAAACCACAGCACTCCGATTGCGAATGGTATGTTGTAGAAAGATATCAGGAATCCGGTGACCAGATTCTCAGATACGCCTGGAATTAGTGCCAGGCCCTTCCCCAACAGGACGAGTGGCAGCAGGATTATCACCAGTCCAATCCCATACTTTGAGTACATCTTGCCTCCCACGAGCTTTGGTGCCGTCCTGGCGACATCAGGATCAGGTGGTTCAATCAGGAGCGTGCCTTCCTCAACAAGAGCGCGCGCTGTTCTCAAGGAGTAGTCCGTGTCACTGATCTCAACATGTCCCTTGGCGGTCAGGAGATACAAGACCAGGACCGGACAGAGGAGCCTTGCCTCTGGACGTTGCCAGATTCGTTGTAGCAGAGAGGTCACAGATTATCTCAACCGAGAAGATTCTTTAATTTTCGCTTCACCTTGTTGCCGAAGCTTTTCATGGCGGTTTCGTGGATGTGATCTGCAGGAACAGGCCATGTTTTTGCAGAGGCGGGTCGACCAAACCGGAGCACCTGCTTTTGTTTGTCCGTGAGATCGTCCAGCATCCCGGCATCCACGTAAATGGGTTCTCCCGTCGGCGATGCGGTTGGCGAGTATTGCGCAAAAAACGCGGTTCTGGGATCACCCCGGTCAAAGGGTTTTGCCCGATGGATGCCTCGGAAGTCATACAGGATGCATGCGCCCGCAGATTCCTCGAAGGTCACCACGTCCTTCTCAAATTCATGCTCCCGGGTTTCCCAGTCCTCCACCTTTTCCTTCCAGGCCCACTCGTGTGATTTGCTGACAAACTGGAAAGAACCGTGCGGTGAGTCTGACAGGTACATGATGATGATCAATCCCTTATGGTCGAGCAATTCGGACTGGCCTTCCCCGGTGGGTTGCTTGTTGTCCACGTGCCAGTGCATCTTGCATCCTTCCAGGTTCTGGTAGATCCGGTAGTCCTGCAGGTGCACGGTGGTCTCGGAGTAGGCCTCAGCACAGTCGATGAGGAATGGGTCGAGATACAGGTCAAGGATTCCCTTGTGTGCCATTAGCGTATGCTGCAGGTATTTCTGTGTGCCGGCTTGTACATGACCTATGGTGCCGTTGTAGGACAATCGGTCAAAACGCCGGTGCACCTCTGGCATGAATGAATCAAGCCGCTTACGGGAGAGGAAGTCTGGGATTAGACAGTAGCCCTGGTCTTTGATTTGTTCAGCAACTTCCTTTGCTTTTGGGACATTCATGATGCTAATATATTTAGTAGTTGGCTTGAAAAAAGGAGCTATTTCCAGCAGTTCAGCTTCACTGCAAAGTCTATAAAAATCTCCTCGATAACTTTCCTCCTGTCCTGGCCATCAAGTTCTTTAAAACGAAGTTTGCCCTTTTTTCGGAGAGTGTCGGTGAGATTATCCTCGGTGATGAGACGGGTCAAGTGATTGGCGAGACTGGAGGGGTCCTGAAGATCCATCAGGAGGGCGGCATCACCAACCTGATCACGAAGGCCGGCAAGATCCGGGTAGAGGACGGGAACTCCGAGTCGAAAGGCTTCAAGCGGGGGTAAATTCGTGGGGCCGAACCAGGTTGGCATGACCAGCGCTATGGATTGGCGATAAAGATATGGAATTTCTTCATTTGGCGCAAAGCCGATGAAGTGCACCTGTTTCGCAAGCCCAAGTGCATCCACTTGTTCACGGACATGCTCGTAACTGTCGCCTGGGCTGCCGGAGAAGACCGCACTGATTTCAGGGCCGTCGTTGTCGTTGAGGTACTGGAGGGCCTTGAGGATGTAAATATGGTTCTTGTGGGGCCAGAACTGGGCGGGATAGTAGATGTAAGGGTTGGATACTCCATACTTCTGCCGGATGTTGATTTTCCCCTGCTGGTAGTCCTCCTCGGAAATGTCAGTTGATGTTGCTGGAGAGAAGGGGAGAACCCTTACTCTTTCCGGGTCCAGGTTATAACGGCGTACCAGGTTTTCCTTGCCCAGGGATGAGTCCGCGAGCACGGCGGTCGCCTTGGGCAACGCCTGTTTCAGCATTTCCTCCCGCGCCTCAAATTCACGGCTGCCTCGAACCTCCGGGAATTCCGGGTGGTCGCGATGACAGAGATCCCATACGGTGTATATATAGTTATATCTCTCAGTAAGAAGGGCCAGGCCGGTTGCGCTTGCGAAGTACAGGATGTCAATGTCGTGTGACTCAAAAACCCTGTCGAAGGCATTCCGCAGTCCAAGCTTCTCACAGAGTCGGTTCAACCGGATGTGCCTGCGGGCGCGGATGATCCATCGTTGCAGACGGTTGATCCGGAAGAAATGCGCCTCGATACCCTTTTGCCCAAGATCCTTGAGGTTTTCATGGTTCGTGGTGAAAAAGACAAACTCCCGGTCGTTGGTCTTTTTCTCACTGAAAAGCAGGACCGTGTTCAGCGCTTGCTGAAAGCCACCTCCAGAGGAAAGGTTCCCTTCAAAAATGACGCCGATTTTCATTGTGGAAAGGGGTATAAAATAAGTTAAACGGCTTCAGCGACAAAGCAGGCGCCAAAAGTTTTTGTGCCGAGTGGATTGCCGGTCAACCACTCAAGGTCGGTTTTCAACCTGAAGCCCGAAGCCTCGAGGAACTGCTCGAGTTCCGGGCGGAAGAAATAACGCATTACGTGGGTTTCCTGATATTCATTGACAGTGCTTCCTGGCTTTTCGCTGACAAGGTACGTATATTGAACCTCCACAGTACAAAGGTTCACATCAAGGATTGGCTCACAAAGGCGCTTTACATCCAACAAGTCATCCTGGACGCGTTTGATCCGCACTGCAGGTCGATCGGTAAGAACTGCGGGTCCATACCAGACATCAAAGAGGAACAGGCCGCCTTTATCCAAGTGGCTTCGTGCATTCTTGAACATTGCAAAAACCTCGGCATTTGTGTTCTGGTAACTCACCACATGAAAGAGGGAGACGACAGCGTCAACCTTTCTGCCAAGCTGGAAATTGCAGACATTTCCCTCATGGAAGTTCAGGCGGTCTTGTAATTCCAGCGTTTGATTATTGCGCAATTCCAGGGCATTTTCAACCATGCCCGCACTGCTGTCCACACCTTCAACAGTGTATCCTTTTTCTGCCAGGAGCCTTGCATGTCTTCCAGTGCCTGACCCGAGTTCCAGAATCTGTCTCGGAGGATTGTCTGCATCCATCAGGGTTTTGTGAATAAAATCAGCTTCCGCTGTGTAATTTTTGTCCCCATAGAGGAGGTCATACACACGGGATGAGGTCTGGAATGGGAGAGACATCGGGTTCTTAATTTAAATGGTTTATTCTTGAAGTAAAATTCCCTCGTCAGGTTTTCCGTTGAAACGAATCTTGTCCTGTTCTGGAAGAAAAGGCCCCTGCTTGATCTCAAACATCTCGACTTCTTCCAGGACCTTAAATCCATGCCCGCCTTCCACCAGCAGGATGACATCGCCGGCATCGAGGACATGGCTTTCGAGGTAGTTCTGCTCATCATCATAAAAGTCCACACGCAGCTTGCCTTTTCGCAACACGATCACTTCCTGTGTGTAGAGTACTTCGCGGCGCACCGGCTTATGGACATGGGCCTGGATTTCCTTCCCTTCTGGGTGTCGCATGAATGCGAGTTGCTGGGAGAGGGTCTGGTCGGTGAAGAAATGAATGCCGGGCTCGTTGAAACTGCCGGAAACGATGAGGCCGAACAAACGGCCTTTGTGTTCGATATTCTTGATCATGCTTTAACTCTGTTGAATTTAGAATTTTCGGAAAAGGGTCTTCCAGAAACAGTAGTGGGGGCAGAAAAGGGAGACCAGGGCAGCGGCCCAGTCGCCTTTTGCAAGGTCAGCTTGTGCCATTGGCCGGATACTGGCTTTGATGTTGTGAAGATAGTTGCGAAGACTCAGTTTTTCTGCCTTTCCGGCATGCCATCGCCAATAGCGCTCGAGGGTCTTCCAGAATTTTGGTTTTGCGATTGAGCGGATGATTGGGTCTGGGGCTCCGATGATTTTGTAGCCAGCGGCGTAAAGGCGCAGCCCAAGTTCGTTATCCTCCGTGTGAGTCAGGGAAGGGTCGTAGTTGCCCACTTCCATCACCGGCTGTTTGCGCATGATGGTTCCATAAGTGATGAGCATGTCGCATGGCTCCGCGGGTCCTGGTTGGACGTCTTCCTTGAAGAGATGCCTGGAACGCCATCTTGAGGTTAATCCACGAATTTCTGAACTGCGCAAGAGTCCGGAGACGGAGGCGACCTTGGGGTCCTTGAAATATGGCATGGCTTTTTCCAGAAAATCAGGCTCAAGTGAGTTGGTTGCATCGCAGCAAAGCACCCATTCGTGCCTCGCCCTCTCCATTGCTTTTGCCCGTGAGTAACCTCGTCCCCGGTTTGAGCCATTGGATAATATCTCGACACCAAGGTTCCTGACCACTTCTGCAGACCCATCGATTGAACCATCATCAATGACGAACACTTCAGCAGGCTTGATCGACTGCTCGAAGAGGGATCGCACCGATTCCTTGATGGTATCCTCGTTGTTACAGCAAGGGATATAGGCCGAGATCTGGTGAGGCTCTTTTTTCTTTTCCATTTTGCCAAGTGTCGACTAGGCTGGCGGTACTTTTGGATAAGGCATTTCACGAACCAGGAACTGGCGGTAGGGTTCGTAATGGAATTCGGTTGTAAAGGGTTCAAGGAAGTGATCTTCCACCAAGTCGTTTCTGACAAAGAAGGCGTTTGTTCCGGTGGTATCGCAGCAGACCAGGGAGTATTCCTTTTTTCGGGCCTCGACTTCGAAAACTTTAAGCGCTGCTCCAAAGCGATGGGTTCCGTCCCATCCCTCCTCGGCTTTGTATCCGATCCCCCAGTTGCTGGGTAGGGGAAAAACGCCATTGTATTCCAGGATGAGTAGGCGCGGGCGAAATCGGGCCATTTTCTCAAATGCATGAAAAGTATTGCGGTCGATATCAAGGGAAAGCAAATCCAGTTCGACCGGCACTTTTTTTTCCTCCATCAAATCCTCAAGGTTTTCTGCGGTGACCAGGGCCGGGACAATTTTCAGCCTATTTGAACGGACGGCTTCATTCCAGTTTCTCTTTGCCTGTTCACATGCCTCCTCATCCCCTTCAATCCAGAGGCCTTCCCATTCGTCAAGAATGAGCAGTGCCGAGTTGTTCTCCAATCCACTGGAGGATCCGACTTCGACAAGGAACCGGTTGGTGGTGCCGATCCTGTTAAATATTTCGGATATGATACCATCTTCTCCGTTCTGGGAGTAGACTTGACTTTCGTAGTGGATCAGGTGCTTGGAATTATTGTATTTCGGTGTGTTTTTCAATTGCTGAACAAAGAGTTCCTGCAGGACACGGGTTTGTCGGTCGGCCTGATGCCGCATCATGGCCAGTTCCTTCTTGATCTCCAGCACTTGCTTGGCCAGGGGAAGATTCTTGATAATTTCTTTCATGGTGGGAATTGGCAAAAACGGTTTTATTGGAGAATTGACTTCAAGGTTTGTGCAACGTGTTTGATTTGTTCATTTGAGGTGCCCAGTCCGCTGGGAAGATAGAACCCGGTCCTGGCCAATTTTTCTGAAATGGGCAGGTGGAGGTTGTTGAAGAGGCCCATTTTATGGAAGACTGGCTGTTCATGCATGGGCCAAAAGAAAGGTCGGGTTCCAATCTTTGCTGCAGCTAATTCACGAGTGATCCGAAGGGTTTCCTTCTCGTCTTCATTTTCCAGCACGATGCCAAAAACCCAATAGAGATTTTCCGAAAAATCTGTTTGGGGCACTGGCAGTTGAATGCCCGGACAATCCTTGAGCTCTTCCTGATAAAGATTTCCTATCCCACGTTTTCTCTGCAAGGCTTTCTCCAGGCTTTCCAGTTGGGCAAGGCCAAGGGCGGCTTGAAGATTCGTCATCCTGTAGTTCCATCCGATCTCTTCATGATAAAAGCGTTTTTTGGACTGGAAGCATAAGTTTCGGAGTGAGCGATTTCGCTCGGCAAGGTCATCATTGTCAGTCAGGACCATGCCGCCTTCACCGGTTGTAATGTGCTTGTTGGGGTAAAAGCTGAAGATGCTGAGGTCCCCAAAGCTGCCGCAGGGTTTATTGTGGCAATCCAGTCCAATTGCCTCAGCTGCGTCTTCAATCACCCGGAGTCCATATTCCTCCGCAAGCTGAAGGATTGGGTTCATTTCAACAGGTAACCCGTAGGTGTGTACCGCGAGGATGGCTTTTGTTCGTGCGTTGATGTTTTTCCGTACCTCCGCTGTCGTCATGTTCCATGTCATAGGGTCAACATCCACGGGAACGGGGGTCGCCCCGGCATTCAGGACTGCAGTTGCACAGGAGATAATGGTGAGGCTGGGGATTATTACTTCATCCCCTTTTTCCAATTGAAGGGAGGTGAGTGCGCAATCCAGGGCGGCGGTGCCGCTACTAACTGCAACGGCTTGCCTTCGATTGAATCTCGTTGCCATCTTTTCCTCAAACTCGCGGACAAACGGCCCTTCCGAGGAGATCCATCCGGTCTCAATGCATTCAATCAGATATTCCTTTTCATTACCCTGCAGGCAGGGGATATTCACGGGGACTGGTTCCATGGTTCTTTTCTGTTTCCTAAAGGTTGTTGAGAAATTGTTCGAGCCTGTTGCCGAAGCTCTCCATGCTGTATTTTTCCCTGGCCAGCTTCA
>CAJWSN010000064.1 GCA_913046175.1 uncultured Opitutia bacterium | reverse complement strand
CCGAGGTCGCACAGGTCATCTTTCACCCAGTCAACCAGGGAAAGGGTGCAGCCCTACGCTCGGGCTTTTCCGCGGCGACCGGGGACGTCGTCATCATCCAGGATGCCGACCTGGAATATGACCCCCGCGATTTGCGCAAGCTCATTCAGTTGATCCAGGATGACAAGGCTGATGTGGCCTTGGGATCACGTTTCCTGACTGGTGGGGCTCATCGTGTTCTCTACTTTTGGCACTCGATTGGGAATAACTTTCTCACCTTCCTCAGCAATATGATGACCGACCTCAACCTTACTGACATGGAGACTTGTTACAAGGTGTTCCGACGTGAGGTGTTGCAGGGAATAGAAATCTGTGAGAATCGCTTTGGCTTTGAGCCCGAGATTGTGGCCAAGGTGGCCCGAAAGAAGGTCAGGATTTTCGAGATGGGCATCTCTTATTCCGGTCGAACCTATGATGAAGGCAAGAAGATTGGAATGAGGGACGGGTTTCGGGCGATCTACTGCATCTTTCGTTATAATCTTGGGCACCTGCCGCTGGGTATGAAGATTTTCCTGTTTGGAATCCTGAGTGCCTTTGGTGGAGTCCTGGCCGCCGGGATTTACCTTGTGGGGCGGTTGATGGAGTAATTTTGGGAAACCACCTGTTTGCTTACAGGCGGGTTCTGCGCATTTGCTCCATTTGATGCCGGATGGATTGTACGAGCCCGTTCACCATCTTGTTATAATCCCTGCGAACCAGCTGCTTTCCTTCAGTAATGTGGGTGTATCGCAGGTTGCGACTACTCACATATGCAAACTCCACCGAGTAAAGGGAGTACGTGACCTGAATGGTCGGAAATCTTGCCTGGCGGTAGGGTTCGTTGGAGACGATCAGGTAGTTGGGCCCTTCATCCTCGACCTGCCATCCCTGAAGCGATGCACCCTCCCGAATTGCGGTCTGGATGTTGTCTAGTGTGGCGTGTCCCTGGGGCACCATGAGTTTTTCCGGGCGATGCAACCCGACATAGGTCGTGCATCCGGACAGAAAAACCAGTAGGAATAGAATTGGTCGAATGAAAATCCTCATAGGAGGTAAACGCGTAACTATAAACCCAGAATGAATTTCAAATAAATTAAAAAATGACAAGCCTTTAACGTTCAAAAAAAGTTGGGCCTCGCTGTCGAAAAATGTTTTTGCATCTAATTTACACGGCCGGCCATGTCACGGACCAACCATTCCAGGAAAGAGTCGTCTCCTTCCAGTTTCTTGCATAATTCGGATGCTTGCGTGGTCAGGGAATCCACCCGGGCTCTTGTTTGTTCCATTGAATGCAAAGAGAGATAGGTGGTTTTGTTCTTTTCCCGATCAGATCCAACGGGTTTTCCGATTAGTTCCCTGTTTCCGGTTTGGTCGAGGAGGTCGTCCACGATTTGAAAGGTCAGGCCGACACATTCACCCAGCTTGAGAATCATTTGCTCTTCCTCCTTGCTTGCCTTGCCAAGAACGGCCCCCATTTGTAGGGAAGCGATCAGGAGGGCTGCGGTCTTGTTGCGATGAATGTAGTCAAGGGTTTCATCATCCGGGGTGCTGCTTTCACTGGAGATGTCCTCCATTTGCCCTCCAATCAGGTGTTCGCTCCCCGCAGCTTCGCCAAGGATGGCAACGAGGCGTGTCGCCACCGTTGCTTGGTCGGGGTATGCGGCACCCAAAAGTCGGAACGCATGTGTCAGCAAGGCGTCTCCAGCCAGTACGGCGGTTGCCTCGTCAAATTCAATGTGGCAGGAGGGTTTCCCGCGGCGGAGGTCGCTGTTATCCATGCAGGGGAGGTCATCGTGTATCAGCGAGTAGCAGTGGAGGCATTCAACGGCAACGGCAGCGGGAACCGGGTCAATCTCTTGGGAGAAGAGTTCCTGGGTCGCCAGAAGAAGGACGGGACGTAATCTTTTGCCGCCGGCCTGCATGCTGTATCGCATGGCTGAGTGCAGTCGGCCCGGGCGGGTTTCAGTGGTTGGCACGAGCTCACAAATACCCAACTCAACTCGAGCGCGAAAATTATGGAGTTGTTTGTTGAAATCCATGACCAGATGGAGGAAGAATTTGTGCGCATCATGTCGCGCCCATCGATGTTCTGTAAATCACTTTTTTGGGGTGCATCAAGAATCTACAGAGACTCTTCCTCATCTGTTTTTTCTTGGATTTTTCAGTGATATGGATAAATCCCCCTCTTTTTTATTTTAAAAGCCTCAGGTTAATGGGGCCTTTTTGTAAAGTCAGTTTCAAACCATGCCCACCTACGATTACGTTTGTGAGAGTTGCTTGCACGAGTTCGAGGTTTTTCAGTCCATGACTGAAGATCGTCTCAAGACCTGTCCGGAATGCGAGGAGGATGCTTTGCGGCGCAAGATTGGAACAGGCGCAGGAATCATCTTTAAGGGTAGCGGGTTCTACGAGACGGATTACAAGAAGAAACAGGAACCCAAGAAGGGCTCAGAATCGAAAAAGGCCAAGGAATCCAGTGACTCCTCCTCTTCTTCAAAGGATGGGGCTCAATCGAAGGGCAAGGAATCCTCCTCCAAAGAATCCTCCACCAGCAGTTCAAAGAAGGATTGAAACGCATGGTGACTCTGCCTGACGCGGAGGCAGACTACCTCTTTTGAACAATTTATTCGAGGAGTTGTCATATTAATCAGGGAAAATCAAGGGATCGCCCGAGTCCATTGTTTCCCTGTAATGTAGCGGCTTGCAAGGGCCTTCGAATTCTGCTGGTTTGACCCCGGCATTCAAACTTGGTGGAGCAGGAGAAAAAGAACCTTGGGGATATCCTGATTGTGGGGGGGGTTACTGTCGGTTCACGGGTGACCGGATTGGTCCGGGACGTGCTGATTTATTCGATGTTGGGTGCTTCTCGTGAATGCTCCGCCTTTATTTTTGCATTCACTTTGCCGAACTTGTTTCGTCGTTTGCTGGGAGAGGGCGCCCTGACCTCGGCGCTTATACCGGTGCTCTCCGGCGAACTTGAGAAGAAGGGGGACACGGCATTTTTCGGATTAATGGGCAAGGTTTTCTCAAGGGTGTTGGTGCTCTTGTTCTTCCTGGCATTGCTGGGCTGTGGGGTTCTGCTGGCATTGAACACCTTTCTCCAAATGGAGCCACGCTGGCATCTTGGGTTTCGTTATGGCGCGATACTCTTTCCCTATTTGTTCTTTATCTGTCTCTCTGCAGTTTGCGGCGGTGCGCTCAATAGCTTGGGGCGTTTTGGGACGGTTGCCCTGACTCCTGTGATGTTAAACCTGTCGATGATCTTCGCGCTTGGAATCCTGGGGTTCTTCTTTGGCGAGACTCTTGGAGAAAAGGTGATGTGGCTTTGTTGCGGAGTCCTTTTAGGCGGAGTCCTGCAATTGGCGCTTCCTGCAAGGGCTTTGGCAAGGCATGGCTGGCGGCCGACTCTTGATTTCAATGATTCACCCGAGCTCCGCCGCATATGGGGATTGTTTGTGCCGGGATTGATCGGGGCATCCGTTCTGCAGTTTAACCTTTTGGTCTCTCGTGGTTTGGCCTTCTCCATCGATGATACTGCGGTTTCTGTTCTGTTTTTGGCCAGTCGTCTGGTGGAATTGCCGCTGGGCATTTTCAGCATGGCGGTTATCACAGTTGTCTTTCCGCAGGTTGCCAGGCAGAGTGCCAGGGGGGATGAGCAGGGATTCCGGGAAACATTCTCCAGTGGGCTTCGGTTGATTCTGATGCTGACTGTTCCTGCCGCAACCGGGTTGGTGATCCTGGCAGAACCAATCCTGAACCTGCTTTTCGGATGGGGTCTGTTTGATGCGGCCGACGTGGAGCGAACCGTCCCTGTTCTTTGTATCAGTGCGCTTGGCCTGCCCTTTTACTCGCTGGTTTCACTGTACACACGCGGCTTTCATGCCCGGCAGGATATGGGTACGCCCTTGAAGGCATCCTGTCAGGGTGTAGTCCTGAACCTGGTCCTCAGTGTTGTACTCATGTTTAATTTTGGAATCAAGGGGCTGGCGGCTGCGGGGGTGGTATCTTCAGTTTGGCACTGTATTTATCTTCGCCTTATGTTCAGGAAGGAGATGCCGAAAATCCTGAATACCCTCGCAAAAATCCTGGTGGCTTCCGCGGCAATGGGCTTTTTGTGTTTCCTGCTGTGGGGGTGGATTCAAGTCCAATTGGGCGATGGCAAACTGGGAAGCCTCCTTACCGTGGCCGGAGTGATCCCTCTTGGGGTGTTTGCCTACCTGGTGATGTTGTGGATGTTGAAGCTGGAGGACTTGAAGGGGTTGCTGCGGTTGCTGCAAAGGAAATCCTTGTGACGACGGGCAAGCCTCCTGTGAAGACCTCAATGGTTCTTCACGCAAGACCACCCCACGCGGCTTATTGGGATGGGCGGCAGGAGTCCCCGCTTTCGTTATCCTCGCGGCCGTAGTACTTCACGCCGAGCTCAATCTTTTCCTTGCCCCGGGAGAGACGCCATTTGTTGGTGTCTCGAAGGGAGTACACGCAGCCACAGTATTCCTGCTGGTAGAACTGTTCGCGCCGGGAGATTTCAATCATGCGGTTGGCGCCACCTTTCTTGCGCCAGTTGTAAGTCCAGTAGTTGAGACCTTCGTAACGAGCGGCAGCACGTGTTCCGCTGTCATTGATCTGATCCATGTTTTTCCAGCGGGAGATTCCCAGGCTGCTGGTGAAGACATCAAACCCGTTTTCATGCGCGTGGAGGGCGGTGCGCTCGAAGCGCATGTCAAAACACATGGTGCAGCGTTTGCCGCGCTCGGGCTCCATCTCCATGCCTTTGGCGCGGAGAAACCAGTTTTTTGTATCGTAGTCGGCATCGATGCAGGGAATCTCCAATTTATTGCAAAAGCGTCGGTTTTCATCCTTGCGCAACTCATATTCCCGGCGTGGATGGATGTTGGGATTATAGAAGAAAACCGTAATATCCAGGCCGGAGTGGACCATGGCTTCCACGACCTCGCCAGAGCAAGGAGCGCAACAGGAGTGCAGGAGGATTTTCCCTGCTTTCTGAGGAGGGGTCAGGTTAACTCGCTCTGGAATTGGTTGTTTCATTCCGGCATATTTGGTTGTCCAATTTGTGCCTTGTTTATTGACCGGGCAAACTCATGCCTTGCGTTTCGTCTTCCTTGCGGTGAGAAAGTGCCCAAGGATCGGGTGGGTTCGAAGGTTTGCGTATGCGCAAACCATGGCGTAAAGCACGATGCCAATGAAGGGCAGGCACGTGACTATCAAAACCCAGATAAGTTTGGTTCTTAACTGTAACCCCTGGCTGAAAATACTTGCGAAGGTGCATGCCAGAATAATGAGGTAAAGAACACAGCATAGCATGAACGCCTGCCAACCCAGGTTTGGGCCGGTAAAATCCAGCTTGTTGAGAATCGAGTCGAACATTAGTCAACAAATCAACCAGATTTTCCTTCAAAAATCAATTCTCTAGATGCCTGCGTATCGTTGTGGCCATGGCCTTGCCGACAGATTTCCAGTTGAGTGCCTCCTGCACGCGCTGGTATCCATGCTCACCGAATGAGCGGCAGGTTTCGGGACAGCTTATCAATGTGGTGAGGTGATCCGCAATACTTTGAATATCCGTAGGGTCACAAAGGTAACCGCTCCTGTTGTGCTCAACAATTTGAGGCAAGGCCCCGAGATTGGATGAGACGATGGGAATCTTGTGCGAAAAGGCTTCCACAAAGACAATGCCGAATGGCTCCACCTTGGTCGGCACGCATAGCATGCTGGATTTGCGAAAGAAGTTCTCCACCTCTGTCAGGGGGATTCGCCCGATAACCTTCACATTCGGACAATTGATTTCGGGACTACAGCCCACGATATCAAGGGTTGCATCCGGGTGTTTCTGGAGAACCAGCCGGAAGGCGTTAACCAGTTCAGGCCCCCCTTTGCGTTCCCAGTCAACACCCACAAAAACAATGCGTTTGTTGTTGAAATTGTCATTGTCGAGCAATCCAGGGTCAGACTCTATGTTGCTCCCTGCAAAGATACATTCAATCTTGTCGGGTGGGATGTTATAGTGATCGATGGCAGAGCGGCGAACATGCTCGCTCATGGTGAAGAGCTGCCGGCAATTTTGGTAGATTTTTGATTCCTCACGCATCCATGCATCCGAAAAAAGCTGTCGTGGGTTGAAGGATGGATAATAGAGGTTGGCCTTGTGAGTATGGTCGGTGTAGACAAAGTGGGGAATCCCGGGGATGGAGGCATCATACAGGGAGGTGGTTTGCAGGGAGAACAAATATTTTCCTGAAGATTCTTTCAGCAGTGAACTTACGCCCTTGTTGATGACGCGCGCGATAAAGGGAGTCCTGAAAAAGCATGCGCGCACGCCATGGATGCGGGTGACGATCTGTCGGTAATACCTGAAAAGGGCGACCAGCCAGTTGATCAGGCTTAAGATAGGCCTGCGGTCGAGCAGGTCCTTCTGTACATCAATGATCTCCAGGGGATTGTTGGGGAATTCCTGGCGCAGGATTTTTTCCACACTGGCGTTGGTGTGGGAAAAAAGGCCTCGTTTGATGTATAGGATTTTCAAAATAGAAATTCAAAAAGTGGGATTGGGGAGGGAAGGCTGTCCGTCGACTCCTTTACGTAATCTCTAACCCCCAAACATTGAAACACCCGGGTTTTCGGGTCAGAAGCACGGGTGTTAATGATCTCATGGACTTGGACATTTCTTGTTCAGTAGCCACACAAGCGGGAAAAGGGACGGCTTGGCAAAGTTTTTCTTTTCAGTAAGCTGTGGCTCATGTTTTTGCTGAAGAAAATTATTTCATTTTTCCTGTCACCTTTCCAAACGGGCTTGATGCTCTGCCTTGTGGGATTGGTTCTCATCTGGTTTTTCCGGAAGAAGGAAAAGCTGGGCCGTGTGCTTTTGACCATTGGCGTGCTCTGGCTTTGCTTCTTCGGCTTGGATCCAGTGGCACATTTTTTGATGGCTTCACTTGAGGATCCCTATCGGCCCGTCAAACCGTATGTCGTGGATGATGCACACCCTTCCCCTGAATACATCGTGGTTCTTGCGGCAGGGCATCAGCGTGACCCACAGCATCCCGTAACCGGGGCATTAAAGTTTCCAGCCCTGCAGCGATTGGCGGAGGGTATCCGGCAGCATCGTCAGTTCCCCGAAACCAAGTTGATCCTTGCTGGCGGCCTTCTTTCCCATGGCAAAAAGGAATGTGAGTTCGCAAATCGCTGGGACTTCTGATTGAAGGGTAATGACTGCTTTTTCTGGATCGATGCCCATAGCAAGATAGTCTCGGACAATCTCAAGGGTGTCCGCGTGAATCTCGTTTGGCTGATCGGCCCGGGTTGTATACGCGTGCAGATTCGCTAAAAGGAAAAAACAATCGTGTGTGTCTTGTAACTCGACGCGCCGCTTGACTGAACCGACATAGTGCCCCAAGTGGAGCTGACCGGTGGGCGTGTCGCCTGTAAGAATGACTTCTCGTGTACTCATAAGTCCATACTGTAAACAAAAGCGATATTCATTGCGTTAAAAAGTGCATGAATGATGATGGGTGATAGAACGCTGCCAGATTTTACCCGAGCGTAGCAAAGTCCGAGTGAAAGAATGAATAATCCGATGATGGCTGAGGGTTGTGCGGGACCAATGTGCATCAACGCAAAGATGATGCTCGTTGCAAT
>CAJWSN010000063.1 GCA_913046175.1 uncultured Opitutia bacterium | reverse complement strand
ACCTGGTCACCGGAAAAGAACAGGAGGTCGGGCTTTATTCGCTTTATGTTGGAGACCAGGTCTTCCTTGGGGATATTGCCACCGTGGCCGGGGTTGATGGAATTCCCGGTGAAGCCCACCACGACGAATTCACGCTTGTCCACAGGGTTTTTGCGGACCAAGCCCTCGTAGGTTGCATTTTCCCCATGTCGCACCCGATACGGTGTCTCCACGGTGTCGTCCCAGTTATCCACACGGAAGGGGGCAGTCCAACCCCTTTCAATGATATCAGTTGTGGCCACGGTTTTCCATTGGCCACTCATCTTCGCCTCAAGCCGGGCCTTTCGGGGTTCGCCTTCCTTGAGGGGGTACAGCTGGGCTGTCAGCTTGAGGGTTTTTTCGTGTACGGTGTACAAGGCGAAACAAATCACCTTTTCACGCGAAATGTCCGGGATGGCGAGAACGTTGACCCGGGCATTTTTCTTGGGGGCCTTCTTGGGGGCCGGTTTTTTGGCCTGTTGCGCAGGAAGTGTGACCATCAAGGCAAGCAGGGTGAACAGGATGATGGGAATATTTCGATGAATTTTCATGTTTTTTCCAAATGTGGGAGCAGGTGAAATATTTGAACAGTTTTTCTCCACGGTTCAAGCAATGCTGTTCTTCAGGTCATCACTTGAGACTTCATTGAAGTGGCCAAACTGCAGCGGATCCGCGGAAGCGATGGCATCCGGCACGTTGTCCATTAATTGATTCCACTGCATCTCATCCAGTGATTCCACAAAAGCCGTGAAGTCTTCAGCCTGGCCAAATGGTGAAAGGTATTTGCGGTTCATGGCAGCAATGCTCTGCAGCATTGTAAGATAGGGACTGAGAGCCGTGGTGGTGGACTCACCTTCACTGTCAATCCAGGCAATGGGCACCCTGGCCAGGCTCCCCGGGTTGCGTAGCTCAGTTTTAAGGAGCAACTCGACATCAAAGGCGAACCCGCGCTCAAGGAGGTCATCAAGGATTTCAATGGCCGCTTCGGCACGGAATGCCTTGAACCCGCATTGGGTGTCTGTGACATCCAGGAGTGCAGGGGAAAGCATTCGTTTCCAGAGGTAAATGAATAATTTTCCACGAACATTGCGCTTTCCCTTCTTGATCACGACCGAGGTTTCCTCCCGGCGAGACCCCATGGCAACATCCATGCCCCCGTTCACTATCGGCTCGATGAGGAGCCCCGCCTGTCCAAGGTGGGTGGAGAGGTCGGCGTCGGTGTAGAGAACGACCTGTTCACCGGTCGTGGCAGGCTTTTTGGCTGCTTCCCACATGCCATAGATAATAGATCCCCCCTTGCGGCTATCGTCGGTGGTTCGAAGCCCCCCTGCAACAGGCAGTTTATCACGAATCGCTTCCTCAAGGTGAAGCACCCGCACATTATCAAGTCCCTCGTTACGTGCAATTTCCGCGATCAAGGCACCACTTCCAGCGGGGCAACCGTCATCCACTGCCAACAATTCCCAGGAAAGGTGCGGCGACGCCCCGGACAGCCAATCGAGCTGGGCCGCCTTCCGTCGCAGGAAATCCTCACCCGCTTCATGTTCATCGGGGCGCATCAATCGATGGTGCTCCTTGTAGACGGCAAAGATTACACTCAACATTACAGGTCCTGAAAGACTCCCCACTGCCTTCCTTGACTTGGCCAGTTTGGCCGCAAGGTGCATGGCCAGGGGAAATTCATCCCGGCGAGACAGCAGGAATCTTTCAACCTGGTCAGGATCAGTCTCCTCCTGAATCCTGGACGCAGTATCCTGGACAAACCCCTGGTGTGTCGGGTCTGCATGGTTGAAATCACCGACCGGGGCTTCCGCGGCAAGGCTTTCAATGTAGGATTCAGGAACTGGTGGATTGTTTGAAGGATCCATTAATGGGGTGAATGGGAAAAAGGTGCCCTTGAAAAAGAATCTAATTTTTAATCAGAGACAAAATGAACCTGGGGTCGAGCCTCGATTTTGTGGCCATTTAAGTGTGCTTTGCACCAAAACAATACACACTTGTACAATTCTGCGTAACTGCTCCTATATATTATTCCAATGCAGAGAATCCGGACGTCCGGCCTTCAAAACCTCAATCACCCTCTAAAATGAAAATTCTTCAACCCGCCCTTCTTTTCCTGTTCACATGCATCCTCCTCGGGTTGCAGTCGACATCCGTGGAAGCAGCAAAGAAAAAAACCGACCGTTTCTTTGAATTACGCACCTACACGACCCATGAAGGCCAACTTGACAACCTGCACAAGCGTTTCAGGGACCATACCAACCGCATCTTCAAGAAGCATGGGATGGAACTCGTCGGTTACTGGACTCCAGTGGATGGAGCTGCCGCAAAGAACACGCTGACCTACATTCTTGCCTATCCCAGTCGTGCAGCCAGGGACAAGTCATGGAAAGCTTTCATGAAGGATCCAGAGTGGCAGAAGGTATTCAAGCAGTCACACGTCGACGCCGGCGGGAAAATCGTGAAGAAGGTGCAAAGTACTTTTCTTTCCCCGACTGATTACTCAGCGATAAAGTAAGGCATCCGCAGGACAGTCTTTCCAGGCTGGCTGCAGATCAAGCAGGTTACACTTCACCATTGATCCGGAACTCCGCACGGATTTTGCGGAGCTTCTTCCAAATTGGGGCATCCGTCTTTTGCGGTGAAACACAAACGAAGACGTAGGCCCGCTTGCGTCCATCGTCTTTCCAGGCCTGGATTTCAAAGCGAAGTGCCTGGTCCCGTCCAGTGGCAAAAGGCTCGATCCAATGCACCTTCCCTATAAAGCTTGAGGGTTTCCCTGCCTGCTTGGGAACTGTACTCAATTTCTCCTCGGGCACCAGTTCCACGGAGAACCTGGAGACATCAACCTTGCGTCCTTTGCCGGCGGAAACCTGCCTGGAAAGTCCCTTGTAGTAGACAAGGATTTGCTCCTGGATGCTTTTCGCAGAAAGGTCACTGTCAGGCTCAAGGGAAAAAACAAAGGCGTAGCTGAAGAAGTCGGGTTGATCAGGCTTGAACATCCCGGGTGCAAAGCGAATTTCCTCAATGCCTTTCCAGGACATGTCCGGGGCAAAGCCCGTCGGCAGGGGAATGCGTTCACCAAACCATCCCTTGTCCGTGGCCCAGTGATAGGTTTCCTTGGCAGGGAGCGTCGCGTTGATAAGGAGGAATGCCAGAAGGCAGGGGTGGGGAACAGACATGGCAGGCAGGGGTGGGACTATCCAAGGTCCAGGGGACCACCTCCACAAAGCCTGGGATTGCCAAACTTCTCGATGGTGTGTCCAAAACCGTGGGCCAATGAAAGAAGGAGGCGGTTGTGAGGGCTGCCTTTCATGTCAAGGAAGCGTCCCATCTTGAAGCCGAGGCCGCCGCCGATGATGGTGAAAGGTATGTTGTCCAGGGTATGGTTGTTGCCCTTGCCGAGCTCGTTGAGCCAGACAATGGTGGTGTGGTCCAGCATGTTCCCATCACCACCTGGTTCCGGCGTTTCTTCAAGACGCTTGCAAAGGTAGGCCAGTTCACCCGCGAACCATGTATTGATCTTGAGCAGCTTTTGCTGCGCCTTGGCGTCCTTGTCGGGTTTGTGCGAAAGACTGTGATGCCCCTCCTCAATGTCGAGCCAGCGCATTCGGGCCTGCCCAACTGAGCGCATGAATTGGAGTGAGGCCACCCGCATCATGTCGTTGGCAAAGCCATTGACGAGCAGGTCAATTTGCATCCGGCTGATCTGCGGGGTGTTGTCGTTGACCAGTTCGATCTCTGGATCCAATTCGGGTTCCGCGTGTTGGTTGTCCGATGAATCCTTCGCACGCTTCAGGTCCTGTTCAACCTGGCGGACAAGGGCGAGATGCTCCTCCAGCAGTGAGCGATCCTCCTGTCCCAGTCTGCCTGCCACTTTCTTGAGGTCTTCAGATACATCATCCAGTATGCTGACAACACTGTCCCTGTCCTTTAACCGCCCGTACATTTTCTGCAACATCCTGTAGGGATCATCAATGGGGGCCAGAGGCTTGTTGGAGCCGGCATAGGACATGCGTGTCCATGGGTCTGCGCGGTTGGGAACCGCCACCCCAAACTCCAGGGAGCCGAATCGTGTGCGCGTTGAGTCCTGTGACTGAAGGTGGTTCCTGATCTCCTGGTCGATGGAAATTCCGCTGGCCCAGCCGGCCGGCGTATGGGAACCGCCCTGGATGTTTCCCCGATGCAATTCCTTTGCAGTCAACAGGCAGCTGATGCCACGCATGTGATTGTCACCATCGCCACGAATCCGGTTGTGAACCCCTTTTAGGGTCAGCAGCCTGTCCTTGAAGGGTTCAAGCGGTTTCATTATCGGCTTCAGGCTGAGGCCGTTTTCCCCAGGATTCGGCCAGTACTGGTTGGGCAGCGTGCCGTTGGGTGAAAACATGATCACCAGCCGTTGCATTGGTCCGGCGGATTCTTTACCCCGCAACCCGGGCAACCCGGCCAGAAAGGGAAGGGCCGCACCCGAGAGGCCAAGGCCGCGCAGGAAACTTCTACGATTATGGGTCTTCATTGATCGGTTGTTTTTAGCCCATGCATTGAGCTCAGGCATAGAATCTCAACTGTTAGGCTTATAATATTAAAGTTTGTTTTCTTAAAATGGCGATGAAGATTTTCAAGGGCCTTTTCCCCGTAGGCATCCACCGGCTGCTTGACCATATAATGAAAGAATTGACGAACAAAGGCTTTTTGGGCCCCTTCGTGGTTGACGGCAAACTCGGCAAGGCTGCGGGCACCTCGCAGGCGAATCATTTTCCCATCCTCAGTTTCATAGTCGCTTGCTGCGTTGACCGGCTTCTTGTTTTCCAGTTTGCGCCATCGTCCAAGTGCATCGTAGTGCTCCAGGCTGAAGCCAAGGCTGTTAATGGTGCCATGGCATCTCATGCAGGTTCTTTCCCTTGTCACCAGGGTGACTTTTTCCCGCATGGTCAGGCTGGGATCGAGTTCGTTTTCCTTGAAAGAGACAGCCTCGGGCGGGGGCTTGAGGGAGCGGCCCAGCAAATGCCGGGTCAGGAACACTCCGCGATGTATGGGTGAGCTGTTGTTCGGGTATGAGAAGGTGGACAACAGGTAGGGATGGGTGATCAGGCCTGCACGCCGGCCCTGTTCAAACTCAACCCGCTGGAACCCTTCGCCCTCCACTTTTTTTCCATAGAGCCTGGCGAGGGTCCCGTTAAGCGGAAGATGGCGGGCAAGGAGGAGTTGCCGGTAGTCAGATGAAGCACTCCATACCACCTCATCGATAAAAAGATTCAGGGAATGGCGCAGGTCGCTGATGCTTTCCCTTCCGAATTCAGGATAAATCCTGCTGTCCTTCAAAAGGTCGTGCTCCGAGTCCATGTCCAGCCAATGATGGAAGAAGGCCTGCACCTTGACCCTTGTTCGTCGGTCCTGAAGCATTCGTCTGGCTTGGGCCGCCACTTCCTTGCGCGAGGCCGGTTTTCCCTCGATGGCCGCCTTGAGCAGTTGTTCGTCAGGAATGGAATCCCATAGACCCAGGGCGAGACGTGCTGCGATGCCATGGGCATCAGGTTTGTCCTGGATGAGCAGGTCAGGGTAAATGAAATGAGGAGACTTCAGGGCCAACAAGACCACACGTTTGACAGCAACCTCGGGGGATTCGGCTCCTTTGAAGCGGTCATCTAGGTAATGTTTACTCTCCTCCTTGTCCAGGGGTCGTCGAAAAGCCCGCTCAAGAACCGACCTGGCAAACCTTTTCAAGCGCTCGACCTTGTCGGCATCCTTCGCCCTTGCCCCACTGAGGACACCGAGGCCCTTGTCAACCTGGTTGGCCACCTCCACGGCGGCGTGGGTGGTTGCCTCCAGCCACTCCCTTGAAATATAAGACCCTCGTTCATACCCAAGACTTCGATCGTCCGGCGGGAAAGGGGTCTGGATGATCAATTGACGGCTTGGCATGTGCGTGGAGAAGTCATGAGCACCGGGGACTGACCATGCCCCGCGCGGTGGCAACCACTCCAGGCGGATGGATCCCGTTTTCTCCTTGTACTTGAAATAGTCGAGGCGAATGGGATAGTCTCGGCCGCCCAGCAGGAAAATACGGGCAGTCTCCGAACGCGTCTTGTTCCCGGAACTGACCCAGGCATCAATCAACGCGTGCTGGCTCTCCTTGCTGGCATCGTCCCGATAGTTCTTGTCGCCATCCTTGAGGTTCACATTCACGTACAGCCTGGCACCGTTGGGGGTGGTCACGCGAAATTCATGAAACCCGGTTTCCCTCGTTCGCAGGGAACCCTCCCATGCAATGGAGAACTGTTCGGCCTTGATCCCATCTATTGGGGCTGCAGCCCCAAAGTCAAAGTCGATTCGCTGATCCACCTGCTTGTGCTTGAGGGCATCCTTCTTGTTCATGCCCTTGGAATTAAAATAAGAGGCCTTAAGACCAGGTTCCCTGTTCCCCGGTTCATCGGGTCCCTTCCGGAAGATGTCGGCAACTGACTCCCGATACTGCCTGTTGGTAAGGCGGGTCAGCGTTTTGCGGGCGGGCGGACGCTTAGAATAAAAGGCGTTAAAAATGTATTTTGCGACAAGGTTCGCATCCTCGCCGACGCAGAGACCGGCATTCTCCTCCGGCATGTTCCTTGAGATGAACCTGGTGAGTTTTTCCAGCGCCCAGTCACCAACCAATGGTTCCTTGTATTCCTCACGGACACCCTGGCCCTGGCTTCCATGGCACTCTGCGCAAAGCCTTCGGTAAATGGATTCACCGGTCTTGGCATTAGTTTCAGCAGCTGCCGCGGGATTTGTAAGGCACACCGCAGCCAAGGCGAATGGCACCCATGCTTGAGTGACTCTATGGTCAACCTGCCTCATCCGGTTTTCACAAATCCTTTGTTTCCATTAATAGGTCTTTAGCCACAATTTTAGCCTGTTGAAGTTATAATCCTATGCCAAAACGAATCCATAAGGTAAACATGCATCCATATCATGACTTGAAATGCAGGATGTATTTCTCCTTGGAATTTGCCTATATATCTTTTAACTTGGAAAATTGCACCCGCATTAGCAAGTGGAAATACTGTTGTAGCAAAGCCTTCTGAATTTACTCCATTAACAACACAGCTTTTAAAAAAAATATGGGATAATAGTACAGATGTACCTAATTTATTTCAACCAATTTATGGATATGCTGAAGAAGGTAATAATTTAGTTAGTTCTAAATATACTGATATTATATGTTTTACAGGAAGTACCACTGTAGGTAAAAAAATTGCTAAAATTTGTGCTCCTATATTCAAACCTATGATATTAGAATTAGGTGGCACAGACCCTATGATCATACTTGAAGATGCAGATTTAGATAGGAGTATTGAAGCTGCAATTTGGGGAGGATTTAGTAATGCAGGCCAAACATGTATTTCAGTTGAACGGGTTTTTGTCCATGAAAATATTTTTTTAGAATTTACAGATAAGATATCTGATAAAGTTAAACAAATGTCATCAGGCATTCATAATGCTGATATTGGTCCAATAACTACCCATGGAAATCTAAAAAAAATAAAATTACAGATTGATAGAGTGAAAAAAGGAGCTACCTTGATACAAGGAAATAGCGAAGATAAACAATTTTTTCCACCTACAATTATTATTAATCCTGCATTAGATATAGAAATTTTCAATCAAGAAATATTTGGTCCTGTCATTACAGTTAATCCCTTTAAAACAAATCAAGAAGCTATCAAACTTGCT
>CAJWSN010000062.1 GCA_913046175.1 uncultured Opitutia bacterium | reverse complement strand
GGGGTGGACAACACCCCTGCACCTGCTTTCCTGTCCCACCCTGTTTGAAACCGCCATCCTGCGGGCATAGTTTAGTGGTAAAACGTGAGCTTCCCAAGCTTGAATCCCCGGTTCGATCCCGGGTGCCCGCACCACTCCAAGGATAGCCTTGGCTACTCCAATGCGCGATAAAAACGCATCCAGCCGGCCTTCAGGTCATCGAGGTTGAGGGAGTGTTCCACGACGAGCTTCCGTCCGCCGGTGTTTTGATGATAAACCTTGACGACCCGTCCACGGTTCTCGACCTCGGACACGACTGCGGTATGATGCTTGAAGCTCTTCGTGTAATAGCCACGACCGCCGGGCTTTCTGCCCTTAATCCTGACATCGCGAAACTGGATGATGTCCCCCGGTTGAATATCTCTTCGGTTTCCCGTTTCCTTTAATCCGCGCCCGGTTGTTTCCAGGCAGGCGATGGATTTGCCCCAGACATAATCACCCTTGGCTGGAAAATCCGGATTTTTCTGCCGAGACTTGGCACCAGCAGACTTGAGCGCATACCGCGCCACTTCGGTGCATTGACCATTGCCGACCTGTTTGCCGATGTTATCCCTGCAGAACTTGACAATCTGGTCGTTTGGCGAGGCAGCGTGCCCCGCCAGCTGGAGGAACAGCAGACCACCAATGAAACAGGCATTGATTTGATTCATGGGTAAAGAGGGGCTTATGAATGACAAAAAATGCAATGTTGTCTCCAAGAAAAAAGAATCCCATGACCTGGGTCAAGAATCCACCCGCCACTCTTTAGGTTGGACACTGATTCACGCCCCCCTCACCCTCAAGGAAACATTCCAATTATCATGCAATACAAGATCATAGGTGCAGACAAGGAGGAGTATGGCCCCGTCGATGAGAAGAAGATGAGGGAATGGATTCGGCTCAGCCGGGCCTATGAGAAAACACAATGCCGCCGCGAGGGGGAGAGTGAATGGAGGAACCTGGAGGAGTTTGAGGAATTCAAGGACTGCTTCAGCAAGTCGGAAAAGCTTGTGTCAGCAGAACCGCCGGCATCCGGACCCCCACCCCAAAAAATCGAGGACCCTGGCAGAAAGTGGAGCTACGAGGAACTGCGGGATCAATTGCTGGCCCGTGATGTAAATTTTTCCATTGGTGCCTGCTGCAGTCGCGGATGGGACCTTGCCGGGAAACGATTTGGCCTGCTCCTCGGAGCAAGCCTTGTCATGATGCTCATGCTAGGAGCGGCAAACATGGTATATCTGGGTTTTATTATCCAGGGTCCCCTGCTGGGTGGTCTTTACTGGATTTACCTGATGGTTCTTCGAGACCAGGAAACCTCCCTCGATGATCTCTTTTCAGGTTTCAGGCATTCCTTTGCCGGCCTTTTACTTGTCACCCTCATCGTCATAGGGCTCACATTGGCCTGCATGATCCCAGGCGGGATGGTCTTTATTTTTGGAATAATAACCGGGGTGGCAAGTGAACTGCAGGATGGAGGGGAGACATTGATGGTGATCCTTTTTATCGTGGCCTTTTGTGTTTTCATGATCCCCCTCTTTTTCCTGAGTTTCATGACGTTTTTCGCATACCCGATCGTGATGGAATACCGCCTCGGTCCCTGGGATGCCGTCAAGCTTTCCTTCGTTGTCTGCAAGAAACGCTGGCTCGAAGTTGGGGTGCTCTTTTTTCTCGCAGGTCTCGTGGCTTGCCTGGGGCTCATCATCTTGTGCATTGGAATTATTTTTACCATGGTTTGGTTCTATGCCATCATGATCGTCGCCTACGAGGATCTCTTTGGGAACGCGGAATAACCGACCCATGGCGGCACAAGGAAAGTCTGTGGCCTGCCTGACATTGAACCTCGTCCTGCCGGGACTCGGGTCCCTGCTGATTCGAAAGCATGCAAGCGGATTGATTCAGACCCTGATATCCTTTGTGGCAACCGGGTTGCTGTTCTGGTCCTTGGTTGCCCTCTATGGAGAAATGCTGGCCGTGTTTTCTGACACCTCCATAAATGACGTTTCATGGAGTCAATTGACGGCGCCACTGGTGGCCTTGCTCATCGGAATCATCCTGTTCAAGATCTCCTGGATCTGGGCTCAAGTCACCACTGCCCGACACTTTCGAGAGACCCGATCCATGGAACCACCAATCATCACTGGAGAGGGAAAACCCGCGAAACCAATGGCGTAGCCGAACTTCTTGAAATCCCACTTTTTATGGCTGCGCCAACAAAGGAGCGGCACAGCCAAGACAACGCACACACCTGCTAGGGACGATTGTTCAGGGAAAACAGAATCCCAAAGAGCAGACACGTGTTGGCCGCGTGGAAGTAGCTCGATATGGAGGTCACTTGTGGGATCAGGCCGACTCCAAAAACCTTGTGAATAACGGCGAATATAACGAGAAGAATCCCCAAGGCCCAACTCAACTTTATGATGTTTTCTTCCATGTTTAAGAATGGGTTGATTGAACAGAAGTTGAACTTTTGATCTAAGTTTGGATCATGAAAGCGAATCAAATAAACACAACAGAAAAACCAATCAACTTGCAGTAAGGGATTACGGACCATGGCCAGCCTCTTCTTCTACTACTCCGCGATGAATGCGGGTAAATCCACGCTCCTCATCCAATCCAGCCACAATTATCAGGAACGTGGCATGCAGACCCTGATCCTGGCCCCCGACTTCGACAACCGTTTCGGGCAGGGGAAAGTATCCTCCCGGATCGGGCTGGAGGCCAAGGCAACCACATTCTCAAACAAGGATGACATCCTGGCCTTCGCCCGCAAGAAACTGGAAAATGGCCCGCTTCACTGCGTTCTTGTCGACGAGGCCCAGTTCCTCACCCGTGAGCAGGTGCTGCAGTTGACGGATATCGTCGACGCGCTGGGAATTCCCGTCCTCGCCTACGGGCTTCGGACGGATTTCAAGGGCAACCTCTTTCCGGGCAGCCAGCATCTACTGGCATGGGCAGACAAGCTGGTTGAGCTGAAGACAATCTGCCATTGCAGCAACAAGGCCACCATGGTGGTGCGACTGGACGCCGAGGGAAAGGCCATCCGTGACGGGATACAGGTGGAAATTGGAGGGAATGACCGCTATCTTTCCCTGTGCCGAAAATGCTTCAAGGAAATGTCCGGTCAATTATGAGCCCCGTGTGAGTGCCTTGGACTTCGCCAGCCAAAGCCCATTGCATCCATCCAGGAATCAAACCCTTTTGAGGTTTCAGGATATTCAGGATTTTGACTTATCCGGCTTGCCGGATGTTTTCTTCCATGAGGCAATGGCACCATCTGGATTTCTTGAAACATCCCCTCGTCCGTTCGTCGTAATCGTTTTGCCATTCGCATCAACGATGACCAGCATTGGAATTCCTCGCACCTTGTACTTTTTCTTGAGCTTGGCTGCATCTCCAGAACGATTGCCCACAGCCAACCAATTCATTTTGTACTTGGACATATATTCCTTTTGTGCTGCGGCACTGCGGTCGGAACTGACAAAGACAATCTCGAAATCCTCCTGGTTTGCATCCCGAAACTTCACGAGACTCGGGGTGAAGCCACGACATGGAGGGCACCATTCTGCGGAGAAATAAATGCCCACGATCTTGCCTTTGAGAGTATCACGGGAAACCTCCTTGCCTGCAGCATCCTGAAGATTGGCAGGGAATAATTCATCAATGCCCGCTGCATCCAACCGGAAAGCAGCAAAGCCCAGTAGCAGGGACAACGAGAGGGAATGGAATATCTTATTCATGATGGTTTCTTGTTTGAGTTTTTGAGTTAAATGCCGTTTTATTCCTGGTCTTGAGCAAGAATCAGAACCTCCCACGTCTTGCCGCCATCCCCTATCTTGCAAAGCCCGGTGGGATCTGCCATGTGCACGATTTTGTCCATCAGAACTGCAGCAAACGGAACTGGTCAGGTTGATTTGAATCCGCTTGTTCGAATCCTCATCCACTTCTTGTTCCGTGGTGACCAAAGGAGGCGTTGACATGAATTTCTTTTTCATGCTCCAAAAGTCTACCCTTGGCGTTGTGCCCGTAAAGGGAAATCGAAACAACTCGCCAAGGTTGACACCCTTGGAATCAAATGGAAAATTGTGCGCCAAGATACGTCGTGAAGAGTCAATTTGAAAGAAATCTAGAGGATACAGACAGCGCGCATACGGCATGGATTCTGGGCCTTTCCTTTGTTGGGATTGTAATGATGGTCGGACTGGCTGCCATGCCATTGTTGCAGATAATGAAGCAGTCGGGGGAACAGGGAAACCTGCAGGGGCAAAACCAGCCGCGTTTGTCCGCTCCAAAGAAACCCGTCCAATCAAAGCCGGGCCCCACCCAACCAGTGGCCCCCCCGGCCAGCAAAGCGAGGCCCGCCATTCCAGAAGCACCACCCAAACCGCAACCTGTTCCGCCCGCCAAAAAGGGAGACAGGACACCTTCACCGCCGGAAGGTAATCCACCAGCCGCTGCAGCCAATCTGCCCCTGTCTCCTCCAGCCCCGAAACTCCCCAAGGGCCTCGACTACGGGCTGGAAACTACTTTTGCACCGGACCGGGCACCCTTGACCGACAGTTTCTTTGAAAACTCCCTGGTCCGCATCTACCGAAAGAAGCACCCCAATGACGCGATGACCAACCGTGAACTCACAGAGTCCATGGGCGACCACTTTAAAAGCAACGACTCCTTTGTCATCTACGCGGAAAAGTTCCCCGACTGGGCCAGACAATACTATATCATCAAGAAGTTGAACGGTCAAAAATGACCGGGCGGCCCAGCCATTGGATTCTTTTGGGAATCATTGCTGCATTCCTGGCAATCCGCCCCCAGGCACAGGCCACCTTTTCAATCGTGGCCATGGACCCGAAGAGCGGGGATCTTGGGGTGGCGGTGCAAAGCAGGTTCTTCGGTGTTGGAAGTGTCGTCCCCTGGGCCTCGGCCGGCGTGGGTGCCGTGGCAACCCAGGCCAGGGCCAACGTTCGCTTTGGCCCGCTTGGACTGCAACTCATGCAGGAAGGCATACCTCCCAACAAAATCCGGAAAATTCTTTCAGGGCTCGATTCCGGACACAATCACCGGCAGTTTCTTCTCGTTGATGCAAAGGGACAAACCGCCGCATACACGGGGAAAAACTGTCTGGACTGGGCCGGTCACCGTGAGGGCAAACATTATGCGCTGGGAGGAAACATACTTGCCGGGGAAAAAGTCGCGGAAGCCATGGCGGAAGCCTTTGAAAAAGCCCGTGAAAGCGGTGGGGGGGAACTCGCCGAATGGCTCGTCGCAGCCCTGAGCGCGGGGCAGGCGGCCGGTGGAGACCGCCGCGGCCAACAGTCTGCGGCTCTTCTTGTTGTCCGAAAGGATGGCGGATACGGGGGAAGCTCCGACCGCTATGTCGACCTGAGGGTTGAGGATCACGAGTCACCCATAGAAGAACTCTCACGGCTGCTTAAAAAACACCGGACATTCTACAGGTTCACCCCACCACCCAAGCCTGAAAACCCACCGGCAGAAAAGCCAGCGAAGGAACAGGAGACGCCTGCGCCATCCAATTAACCTGAGTCGGAAATACCCTTGGCAATCCATCGCCCAAGGGACAAGCCAGTCGGCCCGGCCAGCAGATCATGCAAACGTTTTGCGTCCAGCCCGGCCCTTTCGACTCGCTCCAACCCCCTGCATTCATCAAGCTCGGCGGCCAGGCTGGGCACGCTCGCCGCCTGCTGGATATATTCGGGGTACATGGACTTGCGAAGCAACAGGTTTGCAATTCCCAGGAAAGGAATCTCCACCAGAGAACGACCCAGGATATAGGTCAATGGATTCGCTCGGTAGGCAATGGCCCCGGGAATTCCCGCCAGCGCGCAGGCCAGGGACATTGTGCCCGAGCTTGTAAGGACTGACCCGGCACTGCCCCCCTCCAGGGATGGCCGCAACTCGATCGGGCACCCCTGTGGAATCATGGACTCCAGCAGATCCCGCATTCCCCCGCTGGGATAAAGGGAAACCGCCCGGGCTTCCGGATGCTCCAGGCGGTGGGCCTCAAACGCCTTTAGGAGGATGGGAAAAATCCTCGCCGTCGCGGTGCGGCGACTTCCCGGCAACAGGAAGACCGGCCCCCCCGGATCGTGATGCATCGCATTAACATATCCCTCCGTCAGGAAGGGATGGCCAAGGAATTGAACCTCCAGGTTCGTGTCCGCAAAGGCCTCCACCTCAAAGGGAAAGATCACGCCAAGACTATCCAGCCAGCGGGCCATGTCAAAACGCCGGCGCGCCTTCCATGCCCAGACCTGGGGGCTGATGTAATAAAGCAGGCGGATGTCCCCTCCACCTTTTTTGGACAGGCCCTCACGATACAATTTCTGGGCCAACCGCAGATTCAGGCCCGGGTAATCGACCAGGCAGATTGCACGAGGCCGATGGACACGGATCCATTCCATGACCTGCTTGAACAACTGCCGGAAAAAGGACCAGGACTTCAGGACCTCAAAAACCCCTACCACCGAACTATGGGTCAGGTCCATCAGCAATTGCGCCCCGGCAGATTCAAGGTGGCGGCCACCCAGCGCGGCAACCTTTACCCCCGGTTGCTCCAGTTTTAAATCCTGAATCATGCGACCCGCATGCTCATCACCGGAATGCTCCCCGGCAATCACCAGCAAATCCGGTCTGCCATCTGCAGGTGGTGGCAAATCCACGATGCTCTCCTCTCCCTTTTTCATTTTGGGCCCAAGTGGGCCGTTTTTGCCCTTGCATAAAAGCCGCGCGGCAAAAAAACTCAACGCCCAATCCCGCCCAAATCAGGAATGGCCACAACCACCACCGAGAACTACGTCAAGGCAATCTTCCTCGAGGAACAGGAAAACCCCGGCGCCCATGTGCCCATGGGCGCCATCGCCAAGGCCCTGGACGTGGTTCCCGGCACAACAACAACCATGGTCAAGTCCATGGCTAAAACCGGCCTGCTTGAGTACAGGCCACGAATCGGGGCCAAGTTGACAAAAAAAGGGAACAAGCTGGCCATAAGGATGATTCGCCGCCATCGGCTAATTGAGGTGTTCCTGGTCGAGGTTCTAAAACTGGACTGGACGGAAATCCATGAGGATGCCGAGGAACTGGAGCACGTTGTTTCCGACCGCATCCTTGAAAAGATTGATGAACTGTGTGGCTACCCTGAATTTGATCCGCACGGCGACCCAATCCCGTCGACTGACGGCACCTTCAAGCCGGTAAAGCACAAGAGCCTGATGGAATGCACAACCGGCAGGGACCTGACCATAAAGCGCGTCCTTGACCAGGAAGCCTCCTTCCTGAAGTTCGCCATGGACAGTGGCCTGACCCCCGGCGCAAGCATCCGGGTCTCCGAACGCAACCCCGTGGCCGAGGCAGTCACGGTGACCCTAAATGACAATCCATCACTTTCACTCGGCAGCAAGGTTGCCGACAAGATTCTCGTTGGCTGAAGGACAATCCACATGGATCCGGAAAAACTCCACGAGTTCTTCACCCCCATCGACTGGGTCGTCGTCTTCGGCGACACGAACTCGACGCTTGCCGGCGCCCTCGCGGCACGCAGCGCCGACCGGCCGCTCGCGCACATCGAGGCGGGCATGCGCAGTCGCGATCTCTCGATGCCCGAGGAGGCCAATCGGATCCTCGCGGACCGGCTGAGCCAGGCCCTGTTCTGTCCCTCGCCGCTGGCCGTCGAGAATCTCGCGCGCGAGGACATTCGCGGGAGTGTCGTCGACG
>CAJWSN010000061.1 GCA_913046175.1 uncultured Opitutia bacterium | reverse complement strand
CCCTCCGGTAAAAGCTCCGGGAAAAGGTAATCCCCGCACCTCAGCGCCAGCGGTACTTACGAATCCCATCCGCAATGGCCTGAGCCGCGGTGGTCTGGAAGGAACTCGTGACACATCTGGCACGTTCACTGGCATTACTGATGAACCCGCACTCCACGAGGACAGCAGGACACTTCGTCTGCACCAGGACGGCAAACCGGGCAAAGCGCACTCCGCGATTCTTCATCCGACACTTGCCGGCCAGCTCCCGGTGAATAGAAGATGCCAGCTGTCGTCCGGCCGCGCCCGCATAGAAGGTTTCCGCCCCCCGCACCCAGGTGTTCCGGGTGGCGTTGAAGTGGATGCTCACAAATAAATCCGCACGCATCCTGTTGGCAAACTCCGCTCGTTGATCCAAAGGAATGTAAACATCAGTTTCTCGTGTAAGAAAGACCTCGTATCCATCTGACAACAATTGGCGCTTCAAGCGAAGAGCCACCTCAAGTGCGAGATCCTTCTCTCGAAGTCGTACCCCATTATTCTGAGCGCCAGGATCCTTTCCTCCATGACCGGGGTCCAGCACAATCCTATGTGCAACTCTCTTTGGCGACAATGTCTGCGGACAGAGAATAGGTCGTACCGTAAGCAAATAGTCCTTCTGTGAAAGGAAAGGACGACCTTGAAACAAGATAACAGGCTTTCCAAGGTAGACCTTCCGGCGATTCAGTTCAAAATAGCGCGAATTCACTAAAAATCTCAACGTGGTCCACTGGCTGCGAAGCTCAATCACCTGACTCACCTTCGTCCAGGTTGCCCTCATGCCCAGATTCCTTCCGACAGATGCAAGATCATAATAAGGGACGCCGCCCAATGTCCTGCTTTTTAGCTCCGCAGAAAGGTTCCCGACCAAAACCAACAAGAAAAACAAAACCCGCCCAGGTAATGCAGACAACATCAAACAATGGGAAAGGCTATAACGCCTGGCCCTCATAAAGTCCCCAACCAGGGGATCAAATTATCCCTGATTCTCCTCTTTCTCAGTCTTGTCCTCCTCTAAAATCTCATCCAAAGGCACTTCTTCCTCTTCTTCCTCTTCTTCAGGAATCTCCCGAACCACATCCTTGGAAAACTTCAATACCTGCTGCTGTTTTGGCAGGGGGGATACCATTATGGAAATATGGCGACCGGCCTTTCGCGGTTGATTGTCCGCAACAGCCATCGTGCTCAAGTCTTGAATGGCACCTCTTAAAGTATCGTATCCCAAATCCTGATGCTCCATCTCACGCCCCCGAAAAGTCAGGGTAAGTTTAACCTTGTGACCATGAGCTAAAAATTGTTCTGCCCGACGCAGTTTGGTCTCGTAATCATGCCGCCCTGTGGAGACCCGGAACTTTACTTCCTTGAGCCTTGTCGAACCTTTGGGCGCATCCTTCTTCTTCTTTTTGCTCTGCTCGTACTTGTATTTGCCGAAATCCAAAATACGACAAACAGGTGGTCGGGCAGTGGGAGAAACCTCCACAAGGTCCAGCCCCGAATCCTTTGCCATTTTCAAGGCATCCCGAGGATCCATGACCCCAACCATTTTGCCGCTTGGCCCAATCACCCTGACCTCCGGGCAACGGATGCGTTCGTTCTTGCGGATATAGTTTTTGTTGCGTCGGTGATACGATCGCTTTCCGCGTGAAAAGGGATAAGCTGCCATTAACAAAGGGTGATTGCTTGAACCAAAAAATGGGGTCCTGAAGGTAAATTAGAAGAAATCAATGCCAAAAATTGCACCCGGAAAGTACAAAACGCAAGCCCAATTGAAGAATCAGCGGTTAAAGCTCTCGCCACAACTACAGGTTCCTTTTGCATTCGGGTTGGAAAACTTGAATCCCCCGCCCACAAGATTACTGGAATAATCAAGCTGGGTACCCCTCAGGTAAAGGGCGCTCTTGGAGTCCACCACCACAGATGCGCCGCCATTCTCGACAAGGATGTCGCCTCGGCGGGCAGCACTTTCAAATTTAAGCTTGTAGCTGAGTCCATTGCAACCGCCACCTATAATCGCTACACGTAAAAGAGTGGCATCTTCATTCTTTTCGAGTAGAGACAGCACCTTTTCCGATGCATCCGAAGTCAAGGACAACAGATTCTCGTTTCCTTGGCGTACACCCTCGGGAATGATTTTAAGTTTCTCCATTTTGAGACAAATTCAGCTTGCCTGGTCTTGCGATAGATTCAAGGTGAAACCTTTTCTAGCGCGAATGCCTCAGAATGTCAAAGGTGAGCCTCTGAAACCATGTTGCTTTGAACCTCGAACCGGGTTCTACCGGGATGGATTCTGCCAAACCGGACCTGGTGACCACGGAATCCATACTGTTTGCATAGTTGCAAGCCTGGAGTTTCTTCAGTTTTCAGCTGCACGCGGGAATGATCTTTCCACCCCGAATTCGGATTACAATTTTCCGGGACTTGTTCCTGGTGACAAGTGGTGTCTGTGCGCTCCTCGCTGGCAGGAGGCACTCGAAGCGGGCGAGGCACCCCTGGTTGATCTGGATGCCACCCATTTAGCCACGCTCGAATTCATAGACCTGGAGGACTTGGAGGCTCACCAGATACCCCGGAAGGATTAATCCCTAAAGAGTCATCCTATTTACGCGGGCGACAATACGTACGCGAACCCACCTGAAAGAACTCAAGGAATCGTCTTCCCTCTTCAGAGGAACCATGCCCATCCTTCGAGGCTTTGGAGGCAAGCTTTCCCGGATTTTTCAAATCTGCGTAAACCGCCAAATAACAACGCTTCAGGTCAGCGATCGAATCCATGGGGATCTTCCTGCGGCGAAGCCCGACCATATTTAAGCCGCAAACCTGATTCCGTCCGGCTACCGTGACATAGGGTGGCACATCACGACTGATTGGGGCAAGGCCCGCAATCATTGTGCCATCGCCAACCCGGACAAATTGGTGGATTGCGGCAGCTCCACCAACGAAAACATCCTCACCAATCTGTACATGTCCACCCAGGAGAACACCGTTGGCAATCACACAATTCGACCCGACGAGACAGTCGTGAGCTATATGGCAGTTTCCCATCAAAAAGGAATCTGAACCCACTTCCGTGTACCCGTTTTCCTTAGAGGAACGATGGATTGTCACGCCCTCACGAATCTCGCATCCAGCCCCGACCCGCACTCCACTCTCAATGTCGGATTCAAAGTCCAAGTCCTGAGGATCTCCACCAATTACAGCAAAGGAATCGACCTTCACGCCCTCCCCCAGGATTGTTCCCTTCCTGAGGATGCCGTGAGCAGCCAGCATACAATCTGAACCTACCACTACACCTGACTCAACAATAGCATAGGGACCGATGTTAACGCCCTTCCCTATTTCAGCCCCTGACGAGACCTCCGCCGTTTCATCAATCAAAATCATTTGTCAAAAAAACCATGGGTTGAGATTGGACTGTCGCAACTAGAAATCCTCGAACAAATCAAGTTGAGGAGATCGAAACAGCTCATAAACCTTCAACAATCGCAATAATTCAGAAACACTTGAATGCTGCGAATCAGATTCTGGTAAAATCTGGTAGACCAGACTCTCCAGGAGTGTTCGAAAGGTTAACATTGCCTCGACTCCCGCCTTCTTTAGCAAGTCAATACACTCCTGTCGAAAAGGTTCCATGCCCGGTAGTCCCGGAAGAAGGATCATTTTCAATGCCTGGTCATGGAGACTAAAATCCTCCGTCAGGCCGTCCATAGAGGCCTGAAAACCGGGTACAACCACTCGCCGAATCCAACCGCGATATCTGCTTCCACTCTGAAAAACCGGTACTGTCAACCCCGTGCCGGACCAAGAAAAAAAGACAAAAACAGCCACCGAAAGACCACCCAAGTCACTGGAGAAAAGCTGAAAGCGATCCCCCAGTTCCTCGTTTATCTCACGACTGGTCTGCCGCTGAAGCAAATAGGAGGGGTATCTCTTAAACTTCTTTGTACCAGGCTTTTGGGATGCACCCGATGCAGAAACCGGAGGAGGCGCGTGCAGGAGACGAAGAAAGAACCCACTCCTCTCAAAATAGTCCCGGGCAACCAGTTCCTCCAAAGGGGTCATTGCACTACTCAGCTCCAATTATTTCGAGAGATTCCAGCAAAACGTGCTCCTCGACTTCACTGGTGGTGAACGAATCCCCCAATTGTCGCATGGCAACAAAATGAACAACACCCCGACGAACCTTCTTATCCTGCCGCATTGCCTCCAATAATTCCATCCTGTCCAATGGTTGGCGCAAACACACCGGCAGGTCGTAGCGCTTAAGAAGCCGGACTATCCGACCAACATCCACCTCGGGAATCCAACCTTTGAGACAGGACATTCGCGCAGCGGCAACCATGCCAATCGATACGGCTTCACCATGCAGGTAGATTCCGTATCCGGAAACATTTTCGATTGCATGCCCAAAAGTATGACCAAGGTTAAGCAGTGCACGCCCCCCTGCAGTTGCTGTTTCCTGCTCATCCTCACTGACCACCGCGGCCTTGATTGAACAACAACGACGGATAATAGACGCAAGCTCCGGATGTTCCGGATGTAGCCGATCCAAGTCCTCCAGGCGTGAGAAAAGCTCCGCATCCCCAAGAAGCCCATATTTGATCACTTCTGCCATTCCTGCGGAAAATTCAGCATCCGGCAGGGTCTTCAATAAGGTGGTGTCAATCAGAACTTCCTCTGGGTGGAAGAAAGCACCCACGAGATTCTTCCCCGCCTCAAGGTTGATGCCGGTTTTGCCACCAATGGAACTGTCAACCATGGCCAGCAGGGTAGTCGGCACCTGAAAATAACTGGTGCCACGCAGAAAACTTGCCGAGGCAAAACCGGCCAGGTCTCCAATCACTCCTCCCCCTATGGCAATCACAGCCCCCTTTCGGTCCAAACGAATATTTGCCAGGAAATCCCAAATCTCGCCCAGTCGCAGCAGGTTCTTGGAGGACTCACCTGGGGATACAGTAAAAGTTGGCACCTCCTTGAGGATGTCGTCAAAAAGCAAAGCCTGTGCAACAGCAAGATTCATGTCTGTCACCACAACCAGACCCTTCTGCTCATCCATATACTGAACAACCAACCTCGAAAGCTTGTCCGCAATGCTTTCGACAAAGCGGATTGGGTAGCTTCGGCCTTCGCCGATTTCCACCACCAAATCCTCTGGCTGCTCCTCACTCATTCCGCTTCGAAAATCGCACGGATGTAATCACTTCGTGAGAAAGGTTGCAAGTCCTCCGGTGACTCCCCGAGTCCGACAAAATATATCGGGAGCTTCAGCTCGCGGTATATACCAACCAAGGCACCACCCCGGCCAGTGCCGTCCAGTTTCGTAATGACCAACCCCGTCAACCCAAACCCCTCGTGAAAGGCCTTGGCCTGTTCAATCGAGTTGGTGCCAAGGCTCCCGTCCAGCACAAGCCAGCGGTGCTGCGGGGCATCCGGGGTTTTTTTCTCCAGCACTCTGCGAATCTTCTTCAGTTCCTCCATAAGGTTCGATTTCGTGTGCAATCGGCCGGCCGTGTCCAGAATCAGGTACCGGTGGCC
Organism: uncultured Opitutia bacterium; assembly: GCA_913046175.1. Lineage (GTDB taxonomy): Bacteria > Verrucomicrobiota > Verrucomicrobiia > Opitutales > JABJCN01 > JABJCN01. The sequence continues at coordinate 2,366 of CAJWSN010000061.1, read as the reverse complement.
TCGACCGAGAGCCGCCTCATAGCTGTCATAGGCAACCGCAGCCGCATCAGCACCATGATGGCTCGAAACCAATTCGATTTTCAGACGTTCAGACCAACTTAGAATCTGCTCATTGGCTGCAGCCCGAAACGTATCACACGCACCAAGCAAAGCGTCCTCTCCCTGTTCCTTGAAATACCAGGCAAGCTTGGCGCTGGTTGTTGTCTTCCCGGCACCATTTACCCCAAGAAGGCATATCACTTCAGGTCTGTCCGTAGATTCACCCATGCGCCCCTCAGACCCCTCCAGAATCCTGCCCAGAACCTTTGCCCCGATTTGACTGACATCCTTTTGTCGCAACTCCTTGTCAGCACGATAAGCCGACTGGACCTCCTTCAGGACCTCCTCCGTGCTCTCCACTCCAAAATCTGCCTCGTAGAGTGCCTCCTCCAAGGCATCCACGGAAGAAGCATCCAGCTTCTTCCCGAACAAGCCTCCAATCGCCAGACGCAACCCTGGCGCGCGCTGGGTCAACTTCTCCCTGAACTTTTTGAAGAACCCGCCCATTGCAACATCAGCCTTCCTTTTCCCGGGGGTGACGCTCCACCTGCTCCATCACCTTGTCCAGAATACCGTTGATGAAAGTGCTGGAATCGTCCGTCGAGAACTCACGGCTCAACTCGATGGCCTCATTGATGATGACCACCGGTGGCACATCCTGACGATGAAGCAATTCAAATACTCCCAGTCGAAGGATCGCCAAATCCACCTGCGCAATCCGGGAGAATTCCCAGTTTTGAGAAAGACTTCGGATTTGCCCGTCGATGTCTTCCAGGTGTTTAACAATCCCGGCAATAATCTCTTCGGCATAGTCGTAATACTCCCTTGGTTGTTCAAGGGTAGAGAAAAATGTTCGAACCCGGTCAACCATCAACAAGGGCGGATTCATCTCCATCATATAGAGAAACTGAACAAGTGCCATTCGGTTGGCATGCCGCTGAGGGATTCCCTCACTCATGATTGAATCCAACTCCTCTTGATCACAGCCATTTGCAGGGCGGTCTGCGCAAACTCCGTTCCCCTGGCCTGGTCACCCAAAATGCGTGCCTCGGCCTGCCCCTCGTTTTCCACCACCAGGATACCATTGACAACTGGGGTGCGGGTCCTCGTTGCAACGTCCAGGAGTGCCTTGGCAGTGGTGCTTCCGATTAATTCATGGTGAGAAGTGTCCCCGGCTATCACCACTCCAAGTGCAATCACAGCGTGAAACTTCCCGGACAAGGCCATTTCATTGACAACAACTGGAATCTCGAAGGAGCCAGGCACCCTCACAACCTCCACATTTTCAGCGGGGACACCATGCCCGGAAAGTGAATCACAGGTGCTTTCCAAAAGGGCATCAACGAGTTCCGGGTTATAACTCGCACCCACAACACAAATAAGTGTTGAGGTTACATCAACCGAAAGAAAGGTAAAACGATCCTGGCTCATGGTTTATCAGGTTCCGGTACATTCAATATGCGTGACAACAGTATGTGCGTAAAGTTTTTGTAAATCGATAAAAGGGTTCCTGCCCCGATCAGCCCAGCTGTAGGTAATCCACAATTTCCAATCCGTATCCATCCAGTCCAACAACCTTTCGCTTGGTGTTGGCCAAAAGACGAATCTTGCGCAATCCAAGATTCACCAGAATTTGCGCCCCGATGCCATAATCCCGAAAATCCATTCCGGCTTGGGGGATGCTTTTCACGGGACGTTTGCCCCCCAGTTTCTCCACATCTACCCCTGAGTTCGGCTTTTCGAGATAAAGAAGCACACCGGAACCAGCCTCCACAATCTTCTGAAGCGCAATCTCCAGGGAAAGTAAACCGCGAGTGTTCTTCATTTGAAACACATCACCGAATAAATTCTCGCTATGCACACGTACAAGCGCCGGGCTCGTTTTCTTCAGTGAACCCCTTGTAAAGGCAAAATGATGTCTCCCATCCAGGATGCTGCGAAAAACATGCAGGGTAAACTCACCATAAGTCTTGTGGTGGAATGCAGTTTCTGCAACCCTTTCCACCAGTTGGTCACGCTGGTGACGGTATTCGATCAGGCTTGCAATTGAAATCAATTTCAAGCCGTGCTTCTTCTTGAACGCAACCAGTTCTGGCATACGTGCCATGGAGCCGTCCTCATTAAGAATTTCGCAAATGACGCCGACCGGAGGCAGCCCAGCCAGTGCGGCAAGGTCCACCGCAGCTTCCGTATGACCGGCACGTTGCAGCACACCACCCGGTTTGGCACGAAGCGGAAAAACATGTCCCGGTTGAACCAGCATGTCCGGTGTTGTCGCCGGGTTCCCCAAAAGCCGAATGGTCGCCGCCCGGTCATAGGCACTGATT
>CAJWSN010000060.1 GCA_913046175.1 uncultured Opitutia bacterium | reverse complement strand
CACTAGGCATTCTAAGAGAGGTGTCTGTAACATCTATAGCTTTTTCACCAAATATGGATCTTAATAATTTTTCTTCTGGATTTGATACTGAATCACCTTTAGGTGTTACCTTACCAACAAGAATATCCCCAGGTTTTACCTCAAAGAACTCGATTTTTTTATCACCCCGCTTTTTGTCTTCACGCATCAGTTCCTTCACGTCGATGATAAAGGACTGGATGATTCCGTTGAACAGTCGTCGGTTAATCTGTACCTTTTCCTCGTTGGCGATCTTGGTGAAACTGCCGCACTTTGCAATTAACTGGATAATATTAAGGCTGTTCACATCACCATTAAACGTTACCGCGCCTGGAGAATTGATCTCGCCAAGTACAAATACTTCCTTGCGGGACTGAACTTTTATTGTGACCAGTGGATCGCGCAAATATTCCTGCGTGATGAACTCCTCTTCAAGAAAGGCTTCCGCTTCCCGCACAGTCATGCCACCAACCTTGATTTTTCCAATGAGTGGAACCTTGATTTCATTGTTTCCGTCAATTGGTTGGTTGGTTGTGAGGTCTTTTTCATCAAACACTGAAATGGTGAGTATGTCCCTTCTGGCAAGGATGTAGGAGTTGTCATCACCGTTTTCAAGCGAAGCCTTTTCAGCCACTTTCTCCTGGGACTGTACCAGCAACGGGCACATGATTAACATTGAGACTCGAATAAGGTGCTTGGAGAGGGGCATTGCAATGAGGGTCTGGGTTTTAACTCTGAAAAGATGGACGATCCTGCACATCACTTTTACTTGGAATTAAACTTTGTTGAAAGGGTAAGTAAAAGAGCTTTCGGTTCAAGAATGGAATTCTAGGGCCATGCAGCTGCCCACCCCAAAATTAGTTGAAGCATTTGCTTACACGCCCTTTACTCTTCCATCCTTTTAAAATTTAAAACTGTGATGCGTGCATTCCTCATAATTATTTTAATTCTATTCCTTGTTGGAGGGGTTGCCACCGGGGTTTATTTTGCGGTTCCTCCAGTTAAGGAATTTGTCGATGAAAACCTGTTGGGCAAATCCAGTCCCGGAGATTCAAAGGCTGGGTCACCTGAAAATCTTCCTGACTTGCCTGGGAAAGACCGTGAACCCCTGGCCAAACCTGAGGTCATTCCACCAACTTTACCGGTCAAGAGCCAGCCACCTCCGCCACCCCGCAAATTGTCCGCAGCCCGTGAGGCTGCTGTGGTGGCAAAATATCCCCATAAGAAATTCATGTCTCTGGAGAAGGCGGTGGGGAACTGGCAACGCATCCCACAGAAGCTTTTCCCAAGGGAGGTGACCCTTCGCAATGGAATTGAGTTTCCTGTGGTCATCAATGGCCAGGCATCGGGGACTATACCGGTGCAACCCGGTGGGCTTGCAGTTGCAGTCCTACAGAAAGGCAACCTGCTACTTGTGCGTCCCAACGCCCGCTCCCCTTACCAAAAATATGTTGGACTTCATGAGACAAACCTGAAGAAGGATGTTACAAATCTGTATAACAAGAATCTGAAGCGATGGCATCGATACGTTGAGAATCAAAGGCAGGATGCCCGTGATCGAATTCTTGATGGAATGCCGATGACACGCAAAGAGGTTCCACAGGTGGTTTCTTCTGTCGCTCAGCATCCAGTTCCTTCTGTTCCTGTCACCAAAACTTCTGGAGGCACCTTTGACCCAGTTTTTGGAAAGGCTCCAAAAGTGGATGCAAGGGGGCAGGTTACCGCAGCGGTCAACAGTATCCGTCGAAATGAACTCAAGAATTGCCAGCTTCAGTTTGTACAGCGCTGGGGACGGCCAAAAAAAGAACGAATAAAGGGGAGACCCTATTGGACTGTGGATGTCACTTTCCTTGTGGATTCCATTTTTGGCAGGTTTCCGCAGGAGGCCAAGGCCATGATCCGCAATGAAAGGGTGGAGAAGTGGACGATTATAGAGATCGATTAAGTCTTCGTTTCCCTATCAATAAAACAAGTTGCCTCCAAATGGATCCTCTGGCTCCAGTTCCAGGGGTAGCGTGAACAGGTTGAAGGCCATGGAAATTCGAACCTCGCTGCTTTGGCTTGGAGCGACCGCGTGATTCAGGTTGGATGGGAAAAGCAATAGTGTGCCTGTTTCGGGAATCAGACTGCGCAATTTTCCGCAGGGACTCCTGTACATGAACTCTCCCGATTGCTTTGGAACCTGCAGGTAACAGACGCCCGATGTGTGTGCCCGCGCCTTGTGGTTGTGCCAACCTGTCTCCTCACCATTGTGCATGATGTTGAACCAGAAACTATCCTTCAACATCCCCTGTCCCCCCTGAATGGAAACCAACGGTTGTTTGTGTAGTTTTCCCGCAAACTGTGATGCCAGGTTCAGGATGGGTCGGACGGATGGAATTTTTTCGATGTCCAGGTACGTATTTTCCCATCGCCCCCTGATCCTGTGGCTGTGGCTCCAGCTTGACTCAGACTGGAAGAGTTCCCCAAGGATTTCCCCGATGCCATCCTGAAAGTTGCGAAGCCTGATCAAATGCAGTCCGCCTTCCATTGATTCAAAGTCATCAATCTCCATGATTTAAAAAAAAGGCAGCCTTAAAAGACTGCCTTTTGAGGAGGGGTTAAAGATGCTCTTACTGGGAACCTTCCCTAAGCCGTCGGCTTTCTTCCCTGGCTTGGCGCTCTCGCGACTCAAATTCCTGAATTTGCTTTGCTCGGCGAATTGCATCCTCCTGCTCCTTGCGAAGGCGTGCAACCTCAGCTTCCGCAGCTTCCGCCTTTTGGCGGGCGGCAAGAACCTGTGGGTCGTCCACTGACTTGCCGAAGGTGATAAGTTGACGCCTCTTTGACTCAGCCTCATTTTTGCGTTCCTGGGCACGCAGGATGGCTTGTTGTCGTGCGGCTGTCTCGCGCTTTGCCTGTTCCTTGTCCTTGGCACTGCCAAGAAGACCACCAAGCAGGGCCCCGGATGCAGCGCCAATGGCGGCACCCTTGCCATCTTCACCGGACTGGTGGCCAATTATCCATCCGGCAAGTGCACCTGTGGCAGCACCTGCGGCGGCTCCGCGCTGGGTGCCTGGCCCCACACTTTCACAACCACTGAAAATCAGGATTGCGAGACAAAGAGAAATTGGAGTGTATATTGTTTTCATGACTGGATTATATGTATACGTATTAATTGGTACTCAAGGAATAAATAGCACGAAATTTCTGCTTTTGCAAATTTGCGGAAAGTTTTTATGGATTGTTACAAGGTATTTTCCAGTTCATTGGCAAGAATGCTGAATCTACGCATTTTGAGGAAAATTTTTCGGCTTACCCAGGCGTCAGTTGCAGCGTATTGAATCTGGGACTCGGACAGTTCTTTGCGGGCCCAGTTTGAGACTTGGGCCTTCTTGGTAATTCGGAATTTGAGGAAAATGGCGGTTAGGCTGCGTAGACCGGTGGTGAGCATGCCAAGTTTTCGGGCCAGTTGCCCGATGTCCACGAATCCTTTTGGTTGGAAATTCTCCAGTTTCTGGAGGCCAATTATATCATCCTTGACGGCAACACCAACCTTGAAGCAATTGGGATTGCTTAGGATGGGTGTCAGTTTCTTAAGGTTGTCGAAATGATTGAGGCGGATGAGAAAGACGGACTTACCGGTTGCGAGCTGAAGAAGTGAGGGCAGGTGGGTAACGCCTTTGGTAAAGGTGGGCTTTGTCTCGGTGTCAAAACCAAGTATGGTTTCCCTTCGTAAGGCACCAAGGGCCCTGTCGAGTGCCTCCTTGGTCTGGATCAAACGAATCTTGCCCGGGAAGCTCCTAACCGGAAGCTCGTTAATTTCTTCCTTGGAAATCCTTTCCGGGTAATTTTGTTTTTTGTTTTCTGGTGGCACAAGATGGTCAGTTTAAGTTTGGGCAACTTGTATTTTCCTAAATAGTAATGATTGCAGAATTCAATGCAAAAACTGCTTGTTAATAGTTGGGCATTGTATCTGTCGGCATTGGTACCAGGTCCATCTTGACCCCTTGAACTGCCGGATGGTTCTCGAGTTGAAGCATTCGCTCGCGTGAAGCATGCAGTTTTATGCTTTGAGCGGTATCTGCAAGAAGGGCTGAGCCTTCGGGATTCAGGAAAGCCAGTTTTATTCGTGTTTCTCCATGCGCATCATCAATTTCCTGCCTGAGTCTGCCCAGGAAATCCTTGAGGTTTTCATCTTGCTTGAGGAACCAGGTGATGCCTTGCACCAGTTTGGGCAATCTCTTTCCCAGGGAAAAGACATCCTGTGCATTTAAGCGGAGGTTGCCATCCCTGTTGGCAATAAAGCCCTGGACGCCAATGATGGCATTTTCCTCCAGCAAGGTCCCGTGGGTCTCATAGGCTTTGGAGAACATGTTCATTTGGAAGGAGTGCCGACGGGTGGAAAGAGTAAAGATGGCCCAGGGGCGATTGTCAGACTTCGTGAATCGTTTTGTTAGACTGGACACCACCCCGCAGAACCTGAATGGGGTTCGGTGTTTCATCTGCAGCAATTCATCCGGCTCGAGCTTGTTCATGAAGTCAGGCAGGCTTCCGAAATCATCCAGGGGATGTCCGGACACGTAAAACCCAAGAAGTTCCTTTTCCTGCTGAAGTTTTTCAAGCACAGGCATCTTCAGGTTTTGGTTTGGACGCCCGTATCCGCTGACTGTTCCTTCTGCCTGCGGGTCACTACCATCTGCTTGTGAGAACAGGTCGTCGATGAAGGATGTTTGTCCCTGGTCACGTTCCAGTCGGCGCAGGTTCGCTTGCTTCATCAGGGGCTCAACGTCTTCGAGCAATTCCGCGCGATCCTGTCCAGACGCATCGAAAGCCCCGGCTTTGGCCAAGTGTTCAAAGACACGCTTGTTAACCTTGTCAGAATCCACGCGGTTCAACAAGTCCGCCATCAAGGCGAATGGACCGCTCTCCTCACGGTCCTCGATGATGTTGCGTGCGGCCAGTTCGCCAACCCCCTTTATGGCTGCCAATCCAAAGCGAATGCTGCCAGTTCCGTCCCCATTATGAATTGGGGTAAAGTTTTCTCGTGATTCGTTGACATCAGGCCCCAGAATCCGAATGCCCATGCTTTCAGCCTCCTCTATGAAATGAGAGACCTTGTCGGAGTTGCCCAACTCATTGGAGAGTAAGGCAGCCATGAACTCCACGGGATGATTGGCCTTTAGGTAGGCTGTTTGATAGCTTAGGATTGCGTACGCGGCTGAGTGGGACTTGTTAAACCCGTAACCCGCAAATTTTTGCAGGATGTTGAAGATTTCCTCTGCTTTCTTCTTGGGTATTTCATTGTGATCCTTGGCCCCATCAATAAAGATTTTGCGCTGCTTCTCCATCTCTTCGGGATCTTTTTTCCCCATTGCCCTTCGCAGCATGTCGGCGGCCCCAAGCGTATATCCTGCCACGACCTTGGCCGCCTCCATGACCTGCTCCTGATAGACCATGATCCCGTAAGTCTCTTTACAGATGTCATCGAGCAATGGGTGAGCAGTCTTGATTGTCGAGGGGTCGTTCTTTCCGCGAATGTAATCAGGAATGAGGTCCATGGGACCCGGGCGATAGAGCGCTATAAGGGCGATGATTTCATCAATGCTGTTGATATTGAACTGTCGGCACAGGCTCTGCATGCCTGAGGACTCCAGCTGGAACACTCCAACCGTCTTGGCCTCGTTGAGCAGGTTGAAGGTTTTTTCATCTTCAAATTTAACCTGCTCAATGGAAAAGTCCGGATGCCCCCCCTTCCTGACATTTTCCTCTGCATCAGCTATGACCGTCAGGGTTTTTAACCCCAGGAAGTCCATCTTCAGCAATCCCAATTTCTCGACGGGGTTTTTGGGGAACTGAGTGGTGAGGGCGCCTTCCTGCAGGGTGAGTGGAATCAGCTCGGATAGGGGTCTGTCCGCAATAATAACCCCGGCCGCGTGGGTGCCACAATTTCGAACCATTCCCTCAATCACCGTGCCGAGGTTGTATATTTTCTCTGCCAGGGGATTTTTCTTCAGTTCCTGCTTGAGTTCCTCGCTTTTCGTGAAGGCAGTTTCAAGTTTGATGTTCAGGTCATCCGGGATCATCTTTGCCAACCGGTCCGCATCCGCATAGGGTATATCCAGGACTCGCGCCAGGTCGCGTACCACCATCTTGGCTCCAAAAGTGCCGAAGGTGATGATATTGGCAACGCAGTCCTTTCCGTACTTTTCACGTACGTACTCAATGACTTCCCCCCTGCGTCGCATGCAGAAATCAATGTCGAAATCAGGCGGGGAGACTCGTTCAGGATTCAGAAATCGCTCGAAAATCAGCTTGAAGCGGATGGGGTCGATGTCGGTGATTCTAAGGAGGTAGGCCACAAGGCATCCTGCGCCGGACCCGCGACCCGGCCCGACAGGAATTTGTTGCTCCTTGGCCCAGCGAATGAAATCCCAGACGATGAGGAAGTAATCAAGGAACCCGGTTTTTTGAATCACCGAGAGTTCGAAATCAATCTGGCGGGAGAGCCGGATGGCCAGGTCCTCATTCTCTCCTGGTTTTTCCGGGTGTTCCGCAGGGGGGACATAGTCAACATCGTATAAAACCTTGAGACCCTTGTGGCAGAGGTGCGCAAGATACGCATCGTTTTCCTTGTACTTGGATGAGATTTCCGGAGGGATGTTGTAGACGGGATAGTTGTTCTCCCCGAAGGGCAGTTGGACCTCACACATTTCAGCCACTGCCGAGGTGTTGGTGACTGCTTCGGGGATTTCATCGAAAAGGAGGTCCATTTCATCCCGGGATTTCAGGTAGAACTGCCGACTGTCATAGCGCATGCGTTTTTCGTCAGCGACTTTTGAGCCAGTCTGGATACAAAGCAGGGCGTCATGGGGATCCCAATCATCAGCGTTGACGTAATGGACATCATTGGCTGCGATTGTTTTCAGGCTGAACTCCTTGGCCAACTGCCTCAAGCCGGGGATGATCTTCCTTTGCTCCTGGATTCCATGATCATGAATTTCCACAAAATAATTCTCCCGGCCAAAAATCTCGACAAACTCGCCCATCTTCTGCCGGGCCTTTTCCTCGTCCTCGTTTAGCAGCAACTGAGGCACGACTCCCTGCAGACATCCGGTAAAGCCAATGAGCCCCGAGGCATTGGCGGCGAGAAACTCCATGTCCGTGCGGGGTTTGTAATAGAATCCGTTGATATGGGAGTCGGAGACAAGTTTGCAAAGATTCTGGTAGCCATCAAAATTCTTGGCTAGCAGTCCCATATGGTTGTATTTGTTCTGCCCCGGATTCGGTTTTTCGGTTCGCTTGTGTTCTGCGCACAGGTATGTCTCGCAACCAATCAGGGGTTTGATCCCGTGTTTTTCAGCGGTTGATGCAAACTCTGCGACCCCAAAGAGATTGCCATGGTCGGTGATTGCCAGGGCTTTCATGCCCATTTCTGCAGCCTTTGCCATCAAGCGGTCAATCCTGCAGCAACCGTCAAGCAGGCTGTAGTCCGTATGTACGTGGAGGTGAACGAATTCGTTGTCTTTGCCCATTTATTGCCTTCTTCATTCAAACTTGTCCTTGAAGGGCAACAGGTGGCAAGCCAGGAATGTCTTCTTTTTTTTTAGGTTGTTGTTTCCCAAAAAAGATTTGACGGCAGAGCGTAAATCCCAAACCTCTACCGCCCACATGCCAGTTGAAGTTAAAGTTAAAAAAGGTGAACCCGTGGAGCGGGCTCTTCGCCGCCTGAAGAAACGCCTCGATCGCGAGGGTGTTATTCGTGATGTTCGTGCAAAGCGATATTTTGAGAAACCATCTGCGACGAAGCGCCGCAAATTGAAGACAGCTGTTTTCAATAATATGGTCCGCCTCAAGTACGATCCTCGTTGACCAATGAACTCGGGCCTTTTGCCCGAATGTTGAACTTATGAGGTCTTTGATTCC
>CAJWSN010000059.1 GCA_913046175.1 uncultured Opitutia bacterium | reverse complement strand
TTTCTATAGTTTCTCCAGTACTTCGCGATGGTCTGTTGATACTTCAAGGCACTGGGTGCCGACGCACAACTGGTAGCCGTCCGGCTGTTCCGCATCATCTGTACACTGCACAAAAATTCGCCGCCAGGGCTTTTCCGTGATTGACTGGCGAAGAGGTTCCAGGTCCTTGATTCCCTTCACCTTGACAACAGCCACACCAACAGCATCTGCAGTCAATCCGGCCATGGCGTGCGAAGTGCCATGAGGCAACTCCGTGGCGTTCTGGATGCAGGCACCTCGAAAATCGGCCAGCTCCCGCTCGTAAACCGCATCTCCAGTCAGTGCATACAGACATGAGAGGCTGTGGATGAGACTGGAATTCCCGGACGGAATTGCGTTGTCAAACCACTCCTTCTTGCGAAAGACCAGTTTTTCGTGGTCGTCGGCAGTGAAGAAAAAGCCAGGAAGTTTCTCGTCCCTGAAATGCGTGCAGACGGCATCCATCAACTCACGGGCCCGGGCAAGGTATGTTGCCGAGACACCGGGTTCCAGCCAGTCCACGTGGGAAACCAATGAAAGCAAGGCCTCGATGGTAAAGGCATAATCGTCCAGGCAGGCACTTCCCTGCGGACCTTTTTCCTCATAGAAGACCGCACACAAACGCCCATCCTCCAAAAGCATCTTTTCCAAAATCCAGTCCGCAACATTCCGGGCCATCTTCAGCCACTCCTGTTCGCCCAAGGCAAAGCCCGCCTCGGCAAGGCCACGGAGACAGAGGGCATTCCAGGCGACAAGCTGCTTGGTATCCTTACCGGGCTGTACACGTAACTCACGGGCAGCCAGCAGTTTTTGACGCTGGGAAGACCAGTCCTGACGCTTTGAAAAATCCTCCGGCTTCAGGATTGGATTGGAGAGCCCATGCTCAAAATTGCCTGATTCGGAAATATCATAGGTTTCACAAAATGCGGTGCCCTCCTCTCGGCCAAGGACTTCAAATACCTGCTCCGGGTTCCAGACGTAGCATTTGCCCTCAACGCCCTCACTGTCGGCATCAAGCGAGGAGTAAAAGGCACCGTTCCCGGCCAGCATCTCACGTTTAAGCCAGCCGACTGTCTCCTCGATGACCGCACGAAACAAAGGCTCGCGATACCGAAGCCAGCCCTTGGAATAAACATCGAGGAGAAGTCCGTTGTCGTAGAGCATTTTTTCAAAATGTGGAATCTTCCATTCCGAATCCACACTGTAGCGGGTGAAGCCACCACCAACCTGGTCAAAGAGTCCGCCACGGGCCATGGCCGAGAGGGTTTTTTTGACCACGGCATCAATGCGCGATGCAAATTCCGGTTCCGCCAATTCGCAGGTCGCACTGTTGCGAACCTCCAGCAGATAGTTGAGCTTCATGGAGGGTGGAAATTTCGGCGCATTACCAAACCCACCGTGTCCATCATCATGCTGTCGGCAAATAAACCGGGCTCCAGGCAAAAGCAGGGCGTTGCTCCATTCCCCACCTCCCGGGGTGCGGGCGTTGTTGTTATGGGCCATGTTCTTGAGGATTGAGTCGGCATTTTCCTCAAGGTCGGCCCGGGCCTCCTTAAAGTGTTTGCTGATACGCAGGAGGAGCTGGGGCCAGGGTATGATTCCCCGACCAACTTCCTCCGGCGGGAAATAGGTCCCGCCAAAGAATGGACTCCCGTCCGGCAGGCAGAAACAATTCAAGGGCCAGCCCCCCTGCTGGGTCACCATCTGGACCGCCTCCATGTAAATATGGTCAATATCCGGACGTTCCTCACGATCAACCTTGATGTTGATGAAATGCTGGTTCATGAGGTTTGCGATATATTCGTTTTCAAAACATTCACGCTCCATCACATGACACCAATGGCAGGATGAATAACCCACAGAAACCAACAGCGGACGGTTCAGTCTCTTTGCCTCCGCCAAGGCCTCTGGACACCATGGCCACCAGTCCACAGGATTCCCGGCATGCTGGCGAAGATACAAACTTGATTCATTGGCGAGACGGTTGGACATCAGGAAATCTGGGTTTTTCGTTTTGCTTTTATGGACAGGGAGACTAGAGCCTAGTTTATCTCAGCTTATGTCAAGGATTCACATCCTCTCCGATCAAGTCGCCAACCAGATCGCCGCCGGCGAAGTGGTGGAACGTCCGGTGGGTGCCGTCAAGGAACTACTGGAAAACAGCCTGGATGCAGGCTCAACCCGTGTGGAAATTGAGTTTCGCAACGGGGGGAAATCATACATTCGCGTGGAGGATAATGGTTGCGGCATGCTTCCCGATGAGGCTATGCTCAGCCTTGAACGGCATGCCACCAGTAAAATCCGCAAGGCAAAGGACCTCGAAAAAGTCATCAGTTTCGGCTTCCGAGGGGAAGCCCTGCCCTCAATCGCAAGCATCTCCAGGTTTACCCTGCGGACACGACCCCATGACCAGATTGAAGGCACTGAGATTCTCGTCAATGCGGGCAAAATTGTGCACCAGAAAACCTGTGGCATGCCTCCCGGCACCCGGATTGAAGCGGCAAACCTGTTTTATTGCGTACCGGCGAGAAGAAAATTTCTCAAGACGGAAAATACCGAGGCCGCTCATATTTCACGCATGGCCAAGCTATATGCCATTGCCCACCCGGAAGTCTCCTTTAACGTTTACTCAGGGCCCCGTAAAGTCTTCCAGTCCCCGGCCTGTACAGACTTGAGGGACCGGATTTCTGAGGTCTTTGGCGATGAAGTCGCGGCAAGCCTCACCCCCCTTCCGGAACAGGAAGTGGATGGATGTCACCTCCGCGGCATGGTCTCCCCGCCCGGTATTGGTCGACCCACCCGCCAGGATATCGTGACCGTTGTCAACAGTCGCCCCGTCGAGAGCAGAACCCTCCTCTATGCACTGACTGAAGGTTATCACACCCTCATTCCCAAGGGAAAATATCCAGTCGCATTCCTGTTTCTCGATATCGATCCGGCACGAATAGACGTCAATGTGCACCCCCAGAAACGAGAAATACGCTTCCATTCTGAAGGTCACGTTCGGCGTCTGGTGATCGAGAGCATTCTCAGGATGGCTGAACAAACCCATCCCTCCACCGTCCTGCCGGAACCGGAAACCCCAATGCCCTTGCCGGTCATTCCTGAGTCCCCTGCAGCCTTTGTCCGAACCAGCATTCAACCACCGGGCCCGACTCCAGAACCCCCGGGTTCCCATGGGCAAACAAAAGAATCCAACAACCTCCCCGACTCCTCCGGCCAAACTCCCGCCCCCCCCCGCTCGCCCTTGAATATCGTCTCCACGCACACCGACGCATCTTCAGCCCATTGGCGTCTCATCGGGCGACTTCGACAGCATCTCGCCCTCTTTGAGACAACCTCCGGAATGGTCATCCTTCACCTTCAGGCAGCACGGGAACGCATACGGTTTGAGGAAATTCTAAACCACGGGGGAAATGGCAAAAGCCCCAGTCAGGAACTGCTGCTGCCTGTGCCTGTCCAACTCGACAATCTATCCAGTGAACTGTTGGAACAACACGGCAAGGTGCTTCGGGATGAGGGCTTTAGCCTCGAGTTGTTCGGGAGGGACTTCTATCGCATTGAGGCCATCCCTCCCTGGCTGGAACCAGGCGAAGCCGAAAACTTTCTGCGACAGTTTATCGAACTGGCCAGGGAAAATGGGAACCTCCTGCGCAAGCCAGGGCTGGCCCGCGAGGAACTCGCGAGGCTTGCAGTCCTTGAGATTGCCACTGCAGATGATTCACTCAGTGAGTCAGAGGTGGCCACGCTGCCCGACAGGCTCCTCAACTGCAGGCAACCGCTGACCTGTCCACAAGGCAAAGCCACCTTTTATGAAGTCACCTCGCAGGAGCTGGCAAAAAAATTCGGCAGGAAGATTCCCTAGTCCACAGGATTTCCAGCCTTGCCTTTATTGTATCCACACTCATTTCCGCAACCCAGGCATACATTTGTCTCCATCAACAAAAACACGCCTTTTCAAATGAACGTCGAGGAATCCATCAAGGACTCAATTCTCCGCCACCTCCACCTCACCCTTGCCAGGGACAAGAAAACTGCGTCCCCGAGGGACTGGTGGCTCGCGGTCAGCCATGCCGTGCGCGACAAGCTGCTCTCCCGTTACATGCGCACCCAAAAAGCTCACAATGACAACAATACCCGGCGCGTGTACTACCTCAGCCTCGAATATCTTATGGGGCGCCTGTTTAATAATTATATTCACAATGCCGGGGTTCACGAAGAACTGAAGGCCGCCCTTGCCGGACTCGGCCTTGACCCCATCTTGCTCCACGAGGAGGAATCTGAAATGGGGTTGGGCAATGGTGGCCTTGGACGACTGGCCGCCTGTTTTCTGGATTCGCTGGCCACCCTCGACCTGCCGGCCATTGGGTATGGAATCTTTTACGAGTTCGGTCTGTTTCGGCAGGCATTCGAGAACGGTCACCAGATTGAGTCTCCGGACACCTGGAACCGCTTTGGAACTCCCTGGGAGGTCATTCGCCCGGAGTATGTCCAGGAAGTCAGGATCTATGGCAAGGTTCAGCGAATCTACGATAATTCTGGAAATTATGTGCGCCAATGGCAAGGAGGCCAGACCATCATCGGGCTTCCGCACGACCTCCCCATTCCCGGTTACGGCACCGGGACCGTCAACTTCCTCCGCCTCTGGGAATCGAAGGCTTCAAGCGAATTCGATCTTCAGGTTTTCAATGAGGGTGGCTACGTCGAAGCCGTTCGGGAAAAAGCCGTTGGTGAATCCATCTCCAAGGTCCTTTACCCGAATGATCAAACGGAAACGGGCAAGGAACTGCGTCTTGTGCAACAGTACTTTTTTGTCACCTGCTCGCTCAAGGACATCCTTCGCCGTTTCCTGAAGCTGAACAAGGATTGGGAAGCCCTCCCTGACAAGGTCGCCATACAATTGAATGACACCCATCCCGCGGTTGCGGTACTAGAATTGATGCGCCTTCTCCTGGACGAGTACAGTCTCGACTGGGACAAGGCATGGAGCCTGTGCCAACGCACTTTTTCCTATACGAACCACACCCTCCTGCCTGAAGCCCTCGAAAAATGGAGTGTGCCCCTCTTTGAGAAGGTTCTCCCACGACACCTGGAAATTGTTTATCAAATCAACGACCAGTTCCTGAAAGGTGATGTTGAGTCGCGCTGGCCAGGGGACGGGCATAAAAAGGCCGCACTATCAATCATTGAGGAAGGCAGCCCGAAGATGATCCGCATGGCCTACCTTTCTGTTATTGTAAGCCACGCAGTCAACGGGGTTGCCGCCCTGCACACCCGGCTCCTTAAGCAAAATCTCCTCCACGACTTTGACCAGCTTTACCCCGAAAAAATTCGCAACAAGACAAATGGCATCACACCACGCCGGTGGCTTCTCGCATGCAACCCCGGCCTGGCCAGCCTTATCACTTCATCGATCGGAAAGGGGTGGGAAAAAGACCTGACTCGTCTCCGGCAGCTTGAGAACCACTCGGATGATCACGCTTTCCAGGATGAATTTCTTAGAATCAAGCAGGAAAACAAACAGCAACTCGCTGATGTAATAGAAGGCACACTCGGCTTCCGTCCAAACCCCGATGCCATTTACGATGTGCAGATCAAGCGGTTGCACGAGTACAAGAGACAGCACCTGAACCTCCTCCACATCCTCACGCTTTATCGGCGGCTCCTTAACAACCCGGACCTGGATATACAGCCCCGGCTCTTCGTCTTTGGTGCAAAGGCCGCCCCTGGATATGACTTGGCGAAGAATATCATTCGCGCCATCAACCTCACGGCCAGGATGATCAACAACGACCCACGCGCAAACCACAAGCTCCAGATCGCCTACCTGCCCAATTACAACGTCTCACTCGCGGAAAAAATCATCCCTGCGGCAGACGTGTCTGAACAGATTTCAACAGCGGGGAAGGAGGCCTCAGGAACCGGAAACATGAAGTTTGCCCTCAACGGGGCTCTTACCATTGGGACCCTGGACGGTGCAAATGTCGAGATTCTGGAAGAAGTGGGCGAAGAAAACATCTTTATCTTCGGGCTCAAGGTTGAGGAGGTGCAGGAACTTAGAGCCAAAGGATACAAGCCCCAGCATTATATCAACAGGAGCGAGGAACTCAAGGCAGTCCTCGGCTGGCTCAGTTCAGGACATTTCAGCCCAGACGAGCCCAATGCATTCCAGCCACTGGTCAAGAGCCTCACCGAATGGGGGGACCCTTTCCTCGTCCTCGCCGACTACCAGGCCTACGTTGAGGCACAGGCCAGCGTCGATGAAGCCTATCGAAACCAGAGGCACTGGGCACAAATGGCTATCCTTAACACGGCAAGGGTTGGCAAGTTTTCTTCCGACCGAACCATCTCAGACTACGCCAGCGACATCTGGAAACTGGATCCCCTTCCCGTGGAACTGTGATACAGAAGCGGAACGACTCCAAACAAGAAGTTAACCGGTGTATGATTTGACAGGCACAACAGCCTGTCGCACCTTGTCCAAACCAATACAGCAAAAAGGGAAACTGATGATGGCCCATCCACTCCAGCTTTTATTCATCCTGTTCATAACTCAGCTTTCTGCTATCAATCTTCCGGGGAAGGAATTGCCATTCCCCGAGGGCGAACGCCTTGAATACCAGATGCGCTGGAACTTCCTCCGGGTTGGTACGGCCATTCTCCTTCGCAATACCAACACAACCCTTGAGGGGAAGCCCTGCCTTCACTTCACCATGACAGCACGGACCTACGGAATCGCTGACAAGATTTTCAAGGTTCGTGACAAAATTGACAGCTATACCGACCTCAAGCTTCAAAACACCCTCCATTACAAGCAGACACAACGCGAAGGTAAAACAGAGCGTGATATTGTTGTGCGCTTTGACCGGGAAAACCAAATCGCCCACTATACAAATTATGGAAAGCCACTTAAGGGCAGGGATCCACTTAAAATCCGTGATGGCATCCTGGACCCACTTTCCATCATGTATGCCCTGCGCGCCGGCAAACCGGAGGTCGGTGATCTGGTGAAGCTTCCTGCCACTGATGGAAAGAAAATTATTGAGGTTGAAGTTGGTGTTCTCAAGCGTGAGGAAATCAAGGTTCCAGCCGGAAAATTTCCATCAATTGTCCTGGCTCCTGCGACCAAGGATCTCCGCGGCGTCTTTGAAAAGACGAAGAACAGCAAGATTGAGATCTGGGTCTCCGATGACGGGCACTACTACCCGCTTCGGGTGAAGAGCAAGGTCATCGTCGGCAGTTTTATAGGTGAGCTGGATAGTATCAACAGCTCTGAAAACTAAACCTGTTCAGCAAGCCAGCGCTCGGCCTCAATGGCCGCCTGGCAGCCCATGCCGGCTGCCGTGATAGCTTGACGGTAGACATGGTCGGAACAATCCCCTGCGGAGTAAACCCCAGGGATTGCAGAGCGTACCATGCTGTTGTTTTCAGGCATAATGTAGCCCAGGTCATCCAGAGGAAGCTGCCCATCAAGAAACCCAGTGTTCGGGATATG
Source organism: uncultured Opitutia bacterium (assembly GCA_913046175.1). GTDB lineage: Bacteria > Verrucomicrobiota > Verrucomicrobiia > Opitutales > JABJCN01 > JABJCN01. The sequence continues at coordinate 415 of CAJWSN010000059.1, read as the reverse complement.
ACCAATGGCAATGAAAACGCCCTTGCAGGCAATCTCATCAACCTTGTCAGTTTTAAGGTGTCTGGTGCGCACCCCGCGACATCTGCCCGCCTCGTCCGCAAGGACTTCCTCCACGGCACTGTCCCAAAGCATCTCTATCTTCTCATGGGCAAGGGTGCGATCAGCCATGATCTTGGAGGCACGAAGTTCGTCGCGGCGATGAATCAGGGTTACCTTTGAACAAAAACGGGTCAGGAAAAGGGCTTCCTCACACGCGGAGTCGCCACCGCCAACCACCACCACATTCATATCCCGATAGAAGGCACCGTCACAGGTGGCACAAGTGGTGACACCCTTGCCGCCAAACATCTCCTCCTCCCCAGGAACTCCCAACAACCTGGGAGAGGCTCCCGTTGAAATGATCACCACCCGGGCC
>CAJWSN010000058.1 GCA_913046175.1 uncultured Opitutia bacterium | reverse complement strand
GCTACATTGTGGAGGTGACGGTGTCTGATGATGGGGGGCTCGCCGACACGCAAACCCTCACCGTGACAGTAACAGATCAGTTTATATCCACAGAGCTCGGCGGTGGATGGTACGCCAGTGCATGGCTCGGGCTTTTTCTTGAGACAACTGGAGCCTGGGTCTACCACTATTCCTTCGGGTGGATTTACGCCCATGGAGAGGATGACTCTGTTTGGCTGTGGTTCCCGGATAGTGAGGGATGGTTTTGGACAAGCGAAGAGGTTTTTCCCTTCCTTTACAGTCAATCATCAGCCTACTGGATTTTTTTTCAGCAGGAAAATTCCCTGTTTTACCATTATGGGGACAGTCCGGGTTGGTCGGTTATTCCTTAAACGGCGAGAGGGATCGAATCGTTCCATCTTTTCATCCTGAAAATACGCCTGTGGGCGCAAGTCCCCAATTAACTGATAACCCCACATCTAATAATACTTGCGACACGTGCATGCCTGAGTATATATTATGAATTCTCTTGTTCTTCACCCAGATGCCTTTATCCGGTCTACCCGCCGCCATGTCTTTTTTTCGTCTTAACCTGTTTTTCTGCCTGTCATTTACAGTCCTTTGGGGACTGGTTTCGGGTTTCCACCTCTCTGCGGCAGTGATTTATGTCAAGGAAGACGGGCCTGCCGAGGGGGAGGGGACCTCCTGGGCCGATGCCTTTTACTCTGTGCAGGACGCATTGTTCTATTCGGAATCAGGAGATGAAATCTGGGTGGCCGCCGGCACCTACTACCCGGATTATGGGGATGCCGTCTTCGAGGGGGACCGTGCGGCATCTTTTGAGCTTGCCTCCGGAGTGGCCCTTTACGGCGGGTTTGCAGGAACTGAAACCCAGCGTGACCAACGGAACCCAAGTGCCAATCAATCCATCTTGAGCGGTGCAATCGGAACCATGAGCGATGGGAGCGAGGATTCCATTCATGTGACAACCGGCAGTGGCGCAGACTCCACGTCAATCCTGGATGGATTTACTGTTCAGGGTGGTAATGCGGACAGCGAGTCCGGGGAATACAGCGAGGGTGGTGGACTTTACATCGTGGATGGCAGTCCCACTATTCGGAACGTTCTTTTCAAGGACAACGTTGCCACAACCGGTGGGGCTATCAACGTGCGGGGGAACAGTAGCCCAGTTTTCGAGGACTGTCGTTTTCAGGGGAATTCAGCCTATTACGATGGTGGGGCTTTCAACAGCGAGAATGCCAGCCCGCAATTGATCAATTGCACGTTTACCGGCAATTTTGCATTGGATGGGGTGGGAGGCGGCCTACAGGTCAAGGGGGGCGGTACCCTCAATGCCACGGGATGCACATTTTCAAACAATGAGTCTGTCTATGGAGGGGCAGGGGTTGAGGTTTCTCAGGCCGCGCCGGAGTTTACCAACTGCATATTTTCCGGGAATACCGTCACAAGTGGAGGTGGTGGCGGCATGGAAAACGACCAGGGAGCACCGGTGCTGGATGGGTGTACTTTCAGTGGAAACACCTCCAACTACGGCGGAGGTGGAATGGTGAACTGGACCGGGGATGCCATTGTAAGGAACACATCCTTCAGTGCCAACCAGGACAATGGGGACTTCGGTGGTGGTGGGGTATTTAACTACACCGCAAATCCCCGTTTCGAGAATTGTGAATTTGACGGAAACTATGCGGATTATGGCGGAGGTGTTTACACCCTTGATGGTTCCCCCGTGTTTCTGGACTGCAACTTCAGCGGGAACGGGGAGGGGGAGAATGAAGGACAGGGCGGTGGTGGCGGCATCTTCAATTATGATGGCTCTCCCGTGATCAATGGCTGCACTTTTTCCTTCAACTCAGCGGCTTTTGGGGCTGGTGTATACAATTATTTTGATTCCGTGGTTGCGGCCAATCCCTTGATTGTTAAATGCATTTTTGCTGACAACTCCTCCTCTGCGACCGAGGGCGGTGGAGGAGGTCTTCTAAACTGGAACGCACAGCCTGTTATCCTCAACTGCACCTTCACGGGCAACGCGGCCTATGCCGGGGCTGCCCTTTGGAATGAAGCCGATGGGGTTGGTGGAATTCTGGCCAACTCCCTTTTTGCAGGTAATGCCGCCACGGACTCCGGTGGGGCGATTTATAATCCACAGGATACAGTGAATTGTACCTTTTACGGGAATTCCGCCGCGACCGGCGCAGCCATCTATGACGAGGCGGGCAAGACCCTTGCCAATTGCATCCTCCACGGCAACACTGCCACCACTCAGGGCAACCCAATAGAAGCCACATCCCTTACCGTCAAGCACAGCATTGTTGAGGGGGGGCATGCTGGCCAGTCGAACCTGGACCTGGATCCAAAGTTTGCAGATGCAGCTAACTCAGACTTCACCCTGGCCGCCGATTCACCGGGTATTGATGTTGGTGACAACGCCTCCATCCCTGCAGATTCCGGTGACTTGGATGGTGATTCGGATACGACAGAGGCCCTCCCTGTCGACTTGGGGAACAAAGTGCGAACCTTCCGCCAGGTCGTGGACATGGGTGCCTATGAATTTGACCAGAACCGCCCGCCGGTCATCACTTTTGGTGGCGGGGAGGAAACAACTGCAATTACTCTGGATGAAGGTCAGGACTCCGTTGCCACCATCACCGCACAGGATCCCGACACTGGGGACGTCCTCACCTTCACCCTGCTTGGTGGAGCGGATGTGGCCCTGTTCTCGATTTCCGGGGCGGATGGCCGGATTTCTTTCAAGACACCCGCCGACTTTGAAAATGCCACCGATGCGGACGCCAATAATATCTACGAGGTGAATGTAACGGTCACGGACAATGGTGAAGGGAGCTTGTCCGACACTCAGGTTTTGCAGATCACGGTAAGCAATGTGAATGAATCTCCTGCCATCACTTCGAATGGTGGAGGAGCAACTGCAAGTGTGAGTGTTGCTGAAAACACGACCATAGCCGCGACCCTGCAGGCGGCTGACCCCGATGGAGACACCCTTGAATTTCACATTTCCTCTGGAGCAGACCAGTCGAAATTCATCATTGATGCCAATACGGGTGTATTGAGCTTTGCCACATCCCCGGATTTTGAGTCCCCCGCTGACTCGGGTGCGAACAACAGCTATGTTGTAGAGGTAACGGTGTCCGATGACGGCGGGCTCGTTGCCAAGCAAACCCTCACGGTAATGGTAACGGATGTTGCGGAAAACCAGGCACCTTCAATCACCAGTCATGGGGGACAGTCCCAAGTGTCAATAAGTCTTTCCGAGGGCACCACCACGGTTACCATGGTGACAGCTCAGGATGCAGATGATGATGTACTGGCTTTCAGTCTTTCGGGTGGTGCTGACCAGGCTCTTTTCGCCATTGGGGTCGTCACAGGCCAACTAAGCTTCAAGCTGGCACCAGATCATGCAAGCCCGGCGGATGTGGACAAGGACAACGTCTATGAGGTTACCGTCAAGGCAGCTGATGGTGGGCTCTTCGATGAACAAACCTTCCTGGTCACCATCACCGAGCCTGTAACAGGGGATGGGGACTCCGACGGACTGCCTGACAGTTGGGAGGCGGAGCACGGCCTTGACCGCGATAAGGATGATTCGGGAATGGACTTGGACGGGGACTTGCTGACTAACCTGCAGGAGTATCAATTGGGGACGGACCCCAATGACGGCAATTCAGGGTTCCTGGCCAACGAATTGACAAGCTCAGGCGATGGCGGATTCAATATTATCTGGAAAAGTGTTTCGGGGAAAAGCTACACGATCCAGACTTCCTCCGACTTTCAATCATGGAGCGATTTATCCGGTCCACATGCGGCAACCGATGTCCAGACTTCCGTGGACGTATCTGTCGATGCCGCCCAGTCACTTGGCTTTTTCCGGGTCGTCCTTCGGGATTGATCTGACGCACGGGGAATATTTTTAAACATTTTTTTTGACGATCCCAGAAATGCGAACGATATTAAATGCATGGATATCGTCATTGGATTATTGCTTGGCTTTTTCTTTACAGAACTGGAGCGCCGTCGGCATCACACCAATAAAAGTCAGCAGCCCATTGATGAACGCAAGGTCATGAACCATGTCTTTGCCCTGGATGAGCTTCAGCAGAGGGAAAAACTCTAGACCCCTTCACTTCGGGGTTGGGGGCTTCAGGATTTTGCCATCCTTGTACAGGAGTTCCTGAAGCGTTTTGCCATTTGTTGCCTTTTCCATGGTCAGGCCTGTGGGCTGGTCTTCCTTGTACATGAGACCGGAAGACCACTGGCCGTTTTCGTGCCAAGTGATAAAAAGGCCGTTCTTCTTGCCCTTTTCAAAATGTCCAAGACTTTTGATCTGGCCGTTTGCAAACCATTTGAGCGTGATGCCATCTTCAAGTCCGTTGAGGTAATTGCCCCATTCTTTTTTTCTGCAGGTTTCTTCATGCCAGATGATTAACGGGCCGTTCTGAAGGCCTTTTTTCCATGTCCTTATATTGCGCTTGGTGCCGTCCGGATAGAATTCCACGGACACTCCGGTAAAAGGGATTTCTTCACCTTCCTTGTATTGTAGACCATTAGTGCCGGCGACCAGAGTGCCGAATTCTACGCGGTTCCGGGAATTTTCTGCTTGTGCATAAATCACCCATGGAGCCAAGCCAAGCATGACTGCGCAAAAAAGCATGGGCTGCAGAAGTGTTTTCATTAACCTGTGTGGATGTATCTTGATGCGGTTATAAGATTCACAAAGACCGGAAAAGTCAAAACTTGGAACACTCGACTTGCGGTTAACGCAGGATTGTCATTATTCTTGGATTGTTGTTCCTATAATTGCATATCCGTTGGAAGTACTCTGTCGCAGTCTTTTATGTACTTGGTTGCTGGTTTTGGCCGGCTGTTCGTCTGCGCCCCAATCACAGGAATCCGCCTGGCAGGGAACGGAAGACCGGTTCAATAGCGATTTCCAGGTTCGGGATGGATTGTTTCATGATAAATCCGGCGAGCATTTCAATGGCACTATTATCGTGCAGGGCGAGGGCCAGACCCTATATTCCATCCGGCTCAGGGAAGGCCGGCTCCTTCGCTTCCTGGGTCAGGATGGCAAAGGCATGCTGCATTGGCACAAGGCGAACTTTTGGGCCGGGGTGGACCGGGGCTGGGAGTTGGATTTTGAGCAGCAGTCCGACGGACTTTTCCACCGTCCATCCGGAAAGCTTTTTACAGGCAAAGTCATCAGCCTGAATGACAACAACGGCAACATTGAAGTCGAGTATAACTACCTGAACGGGATTCCGCATGGCCCTGAAATCTACTTTGGGGACAACCATGAGGAATTGAGTCGGCAAATCTGGGTGCAGGGAAAAATTCCGACCAGCAAACTCTAAAACCAACAGGGGTTTCGCTAACCCATTTTTGCACTGTTACTTTGGTTTTTTTTTCACGCCATGACCCTTCATGGAAAATATTACCCACAATCTCTGGCAATTATCCCCAATACTTGAAATCTTTACCGCAGGTCCGGCTTGAAGCGGGTCCATTTTAGAGCAGAAGCTTTGCCGGTTGTGGCGTCATTTGTCCCGATTGAGCCGCGCGTGGCACGGGATGTGGTAGTACGATAATATTAACTAAATTAACAACTTTGATTGACCTGCCAACTTATTTTATAAATTATAATAAATATGCATATATGCCCCTTGTGTCTGGCCCTTATCGGGATTCCATTACATCCATCACTAATACTGATTGGGGGGATGTTGTCTTTGACACTGCTGCTCCTTTTTGCATTTGCCACCCGTTGACAGGCATTTAAATCCGCAAAAGAAGGTTTTGGATAATTGATTGAGGCGATCCCTTTGGGAAAACCTGTCCCGTGCTTTCTTTGTTTGTTTCCTGGAAAATCCGCTGGACGGACGAAAACCTCCCGTCCAATCTTTGCAGGCGAATGACCACACATTATCTTGCCTGTGATTTTGGTGCCGAGAGCGGCCGCCTGATGCTAGGAACTTTAAAAGATGGCCAGCTTTTCCTTGAGGAGTTGCACCGCTTTCCGAATACTCCGCTGGAGGATGCGCAGCACGGCCTTCACTGGAACATTGCCCAGCTCTTTGCAGAGGTGCAGAAGGGGCTGAAGATCGCCGGCGCGCGCAACCTGCCGATTTCCAGCATAAGCGTGGATGGGTGGGGAGTGGACTACTTCCTCCTCGGTGCCGAAGGCCAGATTCTGGAGCCAACCTTCTGCTACCGTAACGAGCGGAACCAGCGTGGTGTGGACCATGTGTTTTCCAAGGTGCCCTGGGAGGAGGTTTATGGAGAGACGGGTATTCAGTTTATTAAGTTCAACACCTTGTACCAGCTCGCAGCGGAAACACCGGAACGTCTGGGGCAGGCGACGACGGTACTGCCACTTGGTGACGGTTTTAACTACCTGCTCTGCGGTGTGGCCAAGGCCGAAGCATCCATGGCTAGCACAACCCAGATATACGATCCGCGTACGGTCGACTGGTCCGACAAGTTGATCGGGGCCATGGGCTGGTCGCGCGACAAGTTTGCGGATATTGTGCCGTCCGGAACCTTGCTGGGTACTTTGAGACCCAAGTTGGCAGAGGCTTCCGGTTTGGGTGGGATCGACGTCATTGCCACCTGCAGCCATGATACCGGAGCCGCAGTGGCTGCTGTCCCAGCGTTGGGGGAGGACTGGGCCTACCTTAGTTCCGGAACCTGGAGTCTCATCGGCGTCGAGCTGTCTGAACCCATTATTAGTGACCAATCCCGCGAACTGAATTTCACCAACGAGATTGGTTATGGCAACACGGTGCGTCTTCTCCGCAATGTAACGGGACTTTGGGTTGTCCAGGAATGTCGGCGTGAATGGGAGAAGCTGGGCCGGAGCTACGACTACGCGACCCTCGCCCAGCTCGCCACCGACGCCGAACCGTTTGTTTCGCTCATCAATCCGGATGACGACTGCTTCTTTAGTCCCGACAACATGCTGGAGACCATCGAAAAATTCTGCCAGGACACTGACCAGCCGGTCCCTGCATCGCCCGGAGCCTTTATACGCTGTGCCCTTGAAAGTCTTGCCCTGCTTTATCGCCGACGCCTGTCCCAGGTTGCGGAATTAACGGGTCGAACCCTTAACAAGCTGCATATTGTTGGTGGTGGCAGCAAGAATGCCCTGCTCAACCAGTTTGCGGCCAATGCCTGCGACTTGGAGGTGATCGCTGGTCCAGCCGAGGCCACCGCCATAGGCAACGTTATTTTGCAGGCCATTACCCTGGGTCATCTGCCGGACCTTGACATGGCCAGGCAGACCATAAGCGACTCCATGGATGTGGAAATCTTCAGCCCGGTTTCTGATGATGGCTGGCGTTCTGCTTACGACAGGTTTTCTGCCTTGGTTGATCGCTGAAGTGAGATACCTGGAAGTCTTCCCTCAAGGCGCGCTCAACTCACACGGCAATCGTGACCGTGCATCCAAGTCTGCGAAGTTCTGAAATAAAAACAGGGGAGGCCTCCGCATCGGTTATAATGTTGGAGAAATCATCGAGCCCTGCAAAAAAATATTCAGACCGTGCGTTCAGCTTACTGGAATCAACCAGGAGCACGACATTCTCTGCCATTTGGACAAGGGTTTCCTTAAATCCAGCCTGTTCCTCAAAACCCTCACTTGCCCCACGACCTGTATCGAGCCCAATGCAGGAAATAAAGACAGTGTTGATGTTGTGCCGGCGCACGGCTTCAAAACTGTTCCCGCCATTGAAGGTTTGGGTCTTTGGATGATAGCGACCACCTGTCGAGATGAGTTCCACATTCTCCATCAGGATCAAATGATTCAACACCCCATAGGCGTTGGTCACCACCCTGTAGCTTAAGTCGGGAAGGCAGCGAACCAGTTCAAAGGCTGTTGTGCTGCTGTCAAAGGCATAGGTTTTCTCAGGTTGAATACATTCAAGGGCTGCGCGGGCAATGGCTTTCTTTTGCTCCACCCGGATTACACTGCGCTCGGTGAAGGACTGGAGCTTGGCCGCACCGAACA